>CALFEA010000001.1 GCA_937950385.1 uncultured Altererythrobacter sp.
TCGAAGGTGTGCTCGGGCTGAGCGGAATGGTTGGCGGCGTCTATGGCCCGCTTACGATCATTTTCCTCCTTGCCATTATCGTGCCGAGCATCGCGGTCCAAGTGCGCCGCTTTCACGATCAGGACAAATCGGGCTGGTTCGTTTTAATCGGCCTTATCCCTTTTATCGGTGGCATTGTCGTATTGGTGTTCATGTGTCTTGAAGGCACAAAGGGCGCCAATAGTTATGGCGAAGATCCAAAGAACCCTACGAACGCCAATGTGTTCGATTGAGCTGGTTCGATAATTTGCAAATTTAACAGGCAGGGGCGGTCACTGAGGTCGCCCTTGCTTGCACTTAGTGGGAAGGTACAGGAATGAATTACTCAGGTTTTTGGATACGATTTGCAGCCTATTTGATCGACTACATTATAATCATGGTCGCTCAGCTTATCATTTACGGCGTTCTGGGTGTTAGCCTGTTTAGCGCTGCATCGCTTGACCCTGAAGCGGGCGGAATGTTCGAAGATGCTGCCTCTATCATTGCGGTGACAGTCACCAGCATTGGCAGCATTTTGTACTATGTGGTGATGGAAAGCTCGGCCAAACAGGGCACATTGGGCAAGATGGCTTTGGGCCTCGTTGTGGCTGATGAAAATGGCAATCGGATCAGTTTCCTGCGCGCCTTGGGCCGGTATTTTGCCAAAATTCTCTCAGCGCTGATCTTGATGATTGGCTATATTATGGCTGGCTTCACCGAGAAGAAACAGGGCCTGCATGATATCATTTGCAGCACAGTTGTTGTGAAGGGCAATCCCGGCCAAGTTGGCGTAGATGCAAATGTCTTCAGCTAATTAAGCGGCACAATATTCAAAAGAGGGGGAGGGCAGCGATGCTCTCCCCCTTTTGTATGCGCCTATAATTCTCTGAGCGCGCGCGCTGGTTTGGCATTGAGCAGCGGCAATGATCCGCCCAGTGCAAATGTCATAACCAGGCCAAGGCCAAGACCCAGCACAGCGAGGATCGCGCCCCAATCGGGCAGCCAATCAAATTCAAACAATTGCGTGATCACCAGCCACGCCAGCCCTGTGCCTATGCCCAGCGATACGAGCGCGAGCACCAGCGCGAGAAATCCATATTCCGCCAATTGCATGGTCAAGATTTGCCGCCGGCTTGCGCCAAGCACGCGCAATACCACCGTGTCATACATGCGCGCCGCGCGTGCAGCCGCAATTGCGCCCAAGAGCACCGCAAGCCCGGCCAGAACCGCAACGGATGCAGCGGCAAAGGTGGCAAGACCCACTTGGCCCAATATGACTTTGGCTTGCTCTAACACTTGACCGATTTCAATCGCGGAGCTGGAGGGGAATTCGCGCACCATGCTTTGCAGCAATCCGCCCGTCTCTGTCCCCTCTGCCAGATCAATCGTTGCGGTCAGATTATGCGGCGCATCGGACAGCGCATTGGGGCTGAAGACGAGCACGAAGTTGAAAGTCATGCTTTCCCATTCCAGCGTGCGCAGGCTGGCGACGCGCGCTGTGCGCTCCACGCCCAAAATGCCCACTGTCAGATAATCGCCCACTTCCAAATCAATCGCTTCGGCAAACTCTTCATCGACGGAAACCAATGGCTCGCCGGAATAATCCGCGCCCCACCATTCCCCATCGGTCAGGGCATTGCCCTGTGGCAGATCATCGGCATAGGATAGGCCGCGCTCACCGCGCAAAGGCCATGCGCCATCGGGGATTTCTTCCAGCTCAGACACGCGGATCATCGCATCTTTCTTGCCATAAGCCAGAATTGCGCCGCGTAAGGTTGGCACAGCGCGGATCGCTGCATCAGGATCGGTTTGCGCGACCAAGCTTTCAAATTCGCCCAGCCGGTCACGCGGAATGTCGAGCACGAAATAATCGGGCGCCTCGCGCGGCACGCTGCTGTCGATATTGCCATTGATGCTGGATTGGATCGCGGCGAGCAGCACAAAAGCTGACAGGCCAAAACCCAGCGCCGTGACCAACGCAGATGTTGAGGAGCCGAGGCGGTGGATATTGGCCAGCGCATTGCGGACCAGCGGATTGGCGGGGCTTGGGATCTTGCGCGAGGCACAAGTGATCGCTTTGCCCAAAGCCGCCAGCAATATCAGTAGCGCAGCGGCCCCTGCGAGGAACCCGCCAGCCAGCAATGGATTATTGCTGGTGAGGAGCACCAGCGCGACAATCGCCAGCAATCCGCCGCCGACCCATGGCCATGCAGCCTTATCTTTTGACATAGGCGCAGCGCGTGCCCGCATTAGGGCCATGGCGGGGTAGCTGCGCGCACGGATGATCGGCGTTGCGGCAAAGACCAGAGCGACCAGCAAGCCGAAGCCCGCCGCCAGCAATAATGCGCCTGCATCCAATACAAAGCCGCCTTCAACCGGCAGCAATCCCTGTAACGCCAGCCCGAGAAACGGCGTGACGCCGACGCCCACGATCAGGCCAGCAACCGCGCCGATCAATGCCGCTGCACCAATCTGCAGCGCGTATATGCGGGAAATATCGCGGCTGGATGCGCCCAATACTTTCAGCGTGGCAATGGAAGTGCGGCGCGCTTCTAAATAAGAGGATACACCGCCGCCAATACCGATGCCTGCGATCACCAATGCGGCAAGGCCAACCAGCGTCAGAAACTCGCTCATCCGCCCGACAAACCGGTCAGCGCCCGGCGATGCGCGGTCACGGGTGCGGAAATCAAGCCCTGCTTCGGGGAATTGTTCCTCCAACTGCTCTGCAATGTCGCGCGGCTCTTCGCTGCCATCAAAACGCACGCGATATTTACTTTCATACAAAGCGCCCGGTGCGGTCAATCCGGCTTCAGCAGGCAGGCTTTCGGCCACGATTATGGTCGAGCCAAGCTGGAACCCTTCGGAAAGTTTGTCGGGCTCATTGTCGATGATGCCTGCGACTTTTAGCTCTGCCGTCCCGATTGTGAAGCGGTCGCCCACCGCAATGCCAAGCCGGTCAATGACGCCTTGTTGCAGCCATGCCTCGCCTGCCTTTGGAGCGCCGGCTTTGCGGCCATCTTTCAGCGTGAACTCGCCATAAAGCGGCCAATTGTCTGCCACCGCTTTCAGCCCAACGGGCGCCGCCACTTCGCCAGTGTTGGCCATCGCTTGCATGCGCGTGCCGCCCGACAATTCGCCATATTCAGCCAGCGCGGCTTTTTCTTCCGGAGCAAGATCGCGCTGCCACACTTCGACTTCCAAATCACCGCCCAGCAGCACTTGGCCGCGTGATCCAAGCTCGCCTTCAATCGCCGCTGTCAGAGTGCCAATCGCCGCCAATGCCGCTGTGCCAAGGAAGATACACACCAGCAGCAGGCGTAGGCCCTTAAACCGTGCATTGAGGTCGCGGCGCGCAATCGTCCATGCTGCGCCCCAGCTTAATTGCGGGGCATCGGGTAAAGTGTCTGCCGCCATATTACGCCCGCACGTCCGAGGCGATCACGCCGTCCGCCATGGTAATCACTCGCTCGCAGCGCTTTGCCAATTGCGCATCATGGGTGATGATCAGCAAGGTTGCGCCGGTTTCTGCGCGGCGGGCGAACAAAAGCTCGATAATCTCCTCGCCCGTGGCCGCATCCAGATTGCCCGTGGGCTCATCGGCAAAAATCAGCGTGGGGCGCGGAGCTGTGGCGCGGGCAATGGCTACGCGCTGCTGTTCGCCGCCGGATAATTGCGTGTGGTAGTGATCCATCCTGTGGCCAAGGCCCACCGCTTCCAATTCCGCGCGGGCGCGGGCGTGACAATCGGTTTCGCCATTCAGCTCCATCGGCGTGGCGACATTTTCGGTTGCGGTCATGGTCGGCAGAAGGTGGAAGGCTTGTAGCACAATCCCGATCCGGCCTCTGCGTGCCTGCGCCAAACCGTCTTCGCTCATATCGGCAAAATTAGCGCCTGCGACATTCAGCGTGCCGCTGGTCGCGCGCTCCAATCCGGACAATACAGCCATTAGCGAACTCTTGCCTGAACCTGAAGGGCCCAGCAAAGCGGTCACTTCGCCAGCGGCAATATCAAGATCGATCCCGCGCAAAATTTCAACAGGCGCAGCAGCGCTGCCTAAGGTGAGGGTCAGATTGCGGACGGTAATTGCATTATTGGATGTGGTCACAGGCTTGTCTTTGGGCCTCTTTGCAATAGATGATAGGGCAGACGCCAAAGATGGCGGACCTGTATTGATGGGTTACCTCTATTAGATGGGAATAGATACGCATGACAAAAGGTGTTTGGTGCATTTTTCTAAGCTTGGCGCTCGCCATGGGGTTGAGCGGCTGCGGAAGCGCTGCGCCTGAGGAGCAGCCTGAGGCCGCGCCGAGTGATGTGGCCGCGGATGAAGCGGCGACTATTCCTGTGATGGGTGAGCCGGTCAATGTGCTCGCTTTTGGAGACAGCCTGTTTGCAGGTTACGGCGTTGAACAGGCGGAAAGCTATCCTGCGACATTGGAAAATGCCCTGCGCGCCAAGGGGATCAATGCGGCAGTCGCCAATGCCGGTGTGTCCGGCGATACGACTGCGGCGGGATTGCAACGTTTCGCCTTCACATTGGATGCGCAAGAGCAAGCGCCCGATTTGGTCATTGTGGAGCTGGGCGGAAATGATCTGCTGCGGCAATTGCCGGTTGAGCAAACCCGCAGCAATTTGGATGCAATGCTGGCCGAGTTGGAAAAGCGCGATATTGATGCGCTGATTATGGGAATGCGTGCGCCGCCCAATTTGGGGCCAGAATTTCAGGCAGAGTTTGACGGGCTCTATGCCGATCTTGCCAAAAAGCATGACGCTGATCTGGTGCCGTTCTTTCTGGAAAGCATTTATCAGTCGCCGGAGCTTTTCCAATCCGACCGCATTCACCCAACGCCGGAGGGGATCGAGCAATTGGTTGCCGCGACGGTGGAAAGCGTAATCGCGGCGCTGCCGGAAACAGGTTCTGAATAATCGCAAATTTCGGCGCGGAGCGCCGCAAGGGCGACCGCCCGCCGCGCCTTATGGCGGGAAAGCCAAGCGAATGGATATGAGCGCCGGCGTTTGAGGCCAAACAAAAGGTCTTCTTAAATCCGCTTCAACGTCCCGCCGCTGACCTGCCAAACGGCGGCCTCATCCAAGATTTCGCCAAAGGGCGCGGTTTCTGTGCCGGTGAACCACACCTGTGCTGCGCCTTGACGCAGGCGTTCAAACAGGGCTGCGCGCCGGATTTCGTCCAAATGGGCGGCGACCTCATCCAGCAATAATACGCCAGGGCGTCCTTCGGCTGCCAATGTTGCATGGGCAAGCGTGATTGCGATCAGCATCGCCTTTTGCTCGCCAGTGGAGCAGCGACTTGCGGCTTGACCTGTTCCCGACATCACCACTTCCAATTCATCGCGGTGCGGGCCGGATAAGGCGCGCCCTGCTGCGCGGTCTTTGGGCCGGGCGCGGCGCAATTCTTCGCGCAATTCGTCAAAGCCAGTAGGGCCGCCTGCGCGGTAGGTTAGCAGTGGCTTGGCAAAGGGTTCCTCGGGCAGGGCGGATAATTCATCCATTAGCGCGGCGATCAAATTCTGACGGGTGGCAGCGACCAATGCGCCAAATTCTGCGGCCTGTGCTTCAATTGCATCGAGCCATGTGGCCTCGCCGGCGCGGCCTTGAATATCCTCCAGCAGTTTGTTGCGTTCGCGGATTGCAGCCTCATAGCGCGAAGTGTTGCGTGCATGAGTAGGGTCCACCGCCAGCGCCATACGGTCAATATACCGCCTGCGTGCGCCTGCGCTATCAGTGAAGAGGCCGTCCATTGACGGGGTCAGCCAACCCATCGCCAGCCATTCGCCAAGGCTAGCCGCGCTGGCCGCCGCGCCATTGATCCGCACAATGCGCCGGCCGGGTTGGTCCGGCTCTACCTGAGTGCCAATCCGCGCGCTTTCATGGCCTTGTTCTTTCAGGCTAGCGCCAATGGCAAAGCCGCCGCCTTCTGATTGCGCACTTGTCTGTCCGGCCATATCGGGCAGGGGAGCGCGCCGCAGTCCGCGTCCAGGTGCCAGCAGTGATAAAGCCTCCAGCACATTGGTTTTGCCCGCGCCATTTTCTCCAACCAGCAG
>CALFEA010000002.1 GCA_937950385.1 uncultured Altererythrobacter sp.
GCGGGCGAGACGATCAAAGTCGACGCGGCTTATGTTAAAGAACGGCTGAGCGATCTGGCTGGCAATAGCGACCTGTCGAAATATATCCTCTGATGGCATCGGGCGCTATCCGCGACTTGGATGCCATGCTTGCTGGCATGAACGCAATGCTCGATCCGGCCGGAGCTTACCGCTTCATTTTGATTGCGCCAGATATCGCGCCCCAAGCCTTGGGCGCAGCAATCGCGACGGTGCGCGAGCAAGAGGGAGTTACCGCGATTATCCCATCATCACTTGGCGATGAACTCGGACAGGCAGGTGCTGACTTTGCGCGGATTACTTTGCAAATCCACTCTGACTTAGAGGCGGTAGGGCTGACCGCGGCGGTGGCGGCCGCGCTGGCTGAACAGCAGATTGCCTGCAATGTTGTGGCAGGGTTCCATCATGACCATTTGTTTGTCCCTTGGGAAAAGCGCAGGGGGGCCTTGGACGCTCTCCAAAGTCTGTCGCAAAACGCTCATCTAAAAAACTAGGCTGTTTGGCGAAAGATCACGCTGACAAACCTTGCCGCCTAGCGGCTTTGCGGCTCTAATGCCCCAATCAGAATTGATTTTAGGGGAATGGTGTGATGTTTAAATCGGTCTTCAAAGCAAGTGTGGGCGCAGCAGCGCTGATTGCTGCGCCATCGGTATTGGCCGATGACCATGCCGCACCCGCCTCGCAGGCGCTCAGCGCGCCCGAGATAGAATTTACGCGCTGGCAACTCGACAATGGTCTGCAAGTGATCGCAATCCCTGATGATACAACGAGCACGGTCACCACATCGCTGTGGTATGAAATTGGTTCAAAGCTCGACCCGGAAGGGCGCAGCGGTTTTGCCCATTTGTTTGAGCATATCCTCAGCCGCAAAACCGCGAATATGCCGTATAATATGATCTACGGCCTGACAGCGGATGTGGGCGGCACGCGCAATGCTTCCAACAGTCCGGACCGCACCAATTATTATGAGATAGTGCCGGCGGCCTATTTGGAAAGAATGCTCTGGACTCACCGCGAGCGCATGGCGTTTCCCGTCATTGACCAAGAGGTTTTTGATGCAGAACGCGATGTTGTGAAAGAAGAGTTGCGTCTGCGGGTTTTGACCCCGCCCTATGGCCGGTTTCAGCGGTTTGTCTTGCCAGAAAATGCTTATGAAGTGACGCCTTACCGCCGTCCCGGCATTGGCAGTATTGAGGAATTGAACTCCGCAACGCTTGATGATGCGCGGTCATTCTACCAAGCCTATTACGGGCCAGACACGGCCACTTTGATTGTGGCGGGCAATTTCGAAATGCCGCAATTGCGGGCTTTGGTTGATCAGTATTTTGGCGATATCAAACCGCGCGCCAATCCTGTGCCTGTAGAAGTTTTGGAGCGAGAGCCCAAGCAAATGGCGCCGCGCGTGGTGAATGCGACTGCGCCCAATGTTCCATTGCCGCTGGTGGGCACAATCTGGAAATTGCCGCCGGTCACTCATCCCGATGCACCTGCATTAGAAGTGATGGATGCGATCATGTCGCGCGGCAATAATAGCCGGATGCATGCAGCACTCATTCGCACGGGCAAGGCTGTTCAAGCTGTGCATTTCGCGCAATTGGGCGAAATTGGCGGCATGCTAGCGCAATTTGCTGTGACTAACCCGGCTGCTGATCCTGATGAGGTCGCGTCTATCTTGGTTGATGTGCGCACACGCATGACCAATGAATTGGTGACGCCTGAGGAGTTGGCAGAAGCCAAGTCTGAGCTGGTCGCGCAATCCTTGCGCCGCCGTGAAACCGCACGCGGGCGCGCATTTGAACTGGGCGAGGCATTGGTTCTCACCGGCGATCCCGCCTCTGCTGACCAACGCCTTGCAGCGATAGCAGCAGTAACGGCAGAAGATGTGCAGCGCGTTGCGCGGACGTATTACGATCCGCAAGGCCGCACCGATGTGACCTATACTAAGGGCGCGGATGACCCATCGACTTATGCCAATCCGGCGCCTTTTCCGGTTTTCCGTACGCTTCCCAAAGCAGTCGGCGAACCGCTCAAGGTTTTGCCAGAAGGAGAACGTCAAGCGCCTCCCGAAGCCGGGGAAACGCCAGAGGTTGTCGCACCGACCGTGGTGGAAAGCCGGCTGGCTAATGGCGTGACCCTTGTGGCGGCGCAAACGGGCAATGTCCCGCTGGCGACAATGACTGTGCTGGTTCCCGGTGGCAGCAAAAGCGACCCGCGCGCCAAGGCAGGCATTGCTGAAATGGCGGCAGGTCTGGCCAATCAGGGCACAGCAAATGCTAGCGCAGAAGAAATTGCTGCCAAGCTGGAAAGCCTTGGCGCGACATTTGGGGCAACCGCAGGCACTGAAGGCAGCTTCTTTAGCCTGACCGCCCCTGTTGCCAATTTTGACGCAGCTGGCGCAGTGCTGGCTGATATTGTGAAGAATGCATCCTATCCAGAGGCGGAGCTGGCAAGGGAGCGAAAGCGCTATATTGACGGTCTGCAGGTATCCTTCAAACAGCCGGGTAGTTTAGCGCGTTACGCTGCACGCGTCGCAATGTATGGAGATGCGCCTTACGGAACTTTGCCGGGCGGTACGCCGCAAAGTTTGGCAGGGATCACGCAGGCAGATTTGCTGGCGCACCGCGCAGCCTATTGGCACCCAGAGCAAACGAAGATCATTGTGAGCGGCGGCATTGCGCCTGCAAAAGCAAAGGTCTTGGCAGATAAATTCTTTGGTTCGTGGAGCGTTGATGCACCGGCGCCAAAGCAGACGATATCGCCCGCTGGCTCAGCCCAACCGGTGCGCACGATCGTGATCGATATGCCGGATGCGGGGCAGGCCGCTGTGCAGGCCGTTGTGCGCGCGCCCGAGCGTAGCAATGCAGATTTCTATCCGCTCCAATTGGCCAATTCGGTGCTGGGCGGTGGTTCGTCTGGTCGCCTGTTTGAGGAAGTGCGCACCAAGCGTTCGCTTAGCTACGGAGCCTATTCCGGTTTTGCCTCGCGGGCG
>CALFEA010000003.1 GCA_937950385.1 uncultured Altererythrobacter sp.
CCGATCGCAACGCTATCCTCGATCAGCACATTTTCAGTTTGAACAGGATAAAGCCCGTAAGCGCCGTTTTCGGTCTTATAGCCGCCAGTCCACTCTACCCGAACACCGCGGATGATGATATTTTTGCTGCCGTTCACTTTCAGCCCGTCGCCGGTCGTGTCTTCAATAGCGAGATTTTCCAGCGTAAAGTCATTGGCCTTGACCGAAAGACCCTCTGCACCCGCCTTTTGATTTTGCCAATTGAGGATGGTTTTATCCGCGCCCTCGCCGCGAATAGTAACCCCGTCGACATTCAATGTGATCATCCGGTCGAGTGCATAGACGCCGGCAGGAATAGTAATGACATCGCCTGGCTTGGCGTCGATCAATTGTTCCTGAAGCTTGGCTTGGTATTCCGTATCCGCATCGCTTAGATCGCGAAGCTCCCCTTGGGCGCGCTCCGGCGCGGCGCTACAGGCCGCCAAGGTTAGCGGGACAAGCACGGCCAATGCCGCGCGCTTTAAGGAACCAAATGCCATAGTGATGCTCTCTCCTGAGGGCAGCTTTTCGCTGCTCGTGATCCAAAGCTTGGCACAAGCTATAGGGAACCTCAACCTTGAACGTGAAGCCGTTTCAACTTTGTGGCGGGGGATGCTGTCAGTCTAATCGCAACTTGTCTCCGATTGGCGCAGCTGCCCCTTCCCCAACGAACCTTAGGCCATAAGGTTTTGCCACTCAGCCAATGCGGCTGAGCTGGCGATTTTGTAAGTCTTTCTGTCGATTAAGTGGCGTTGGGAGTTGAAGTGGTTGTGGATGTTGGCGTGGAGCGCGGCGAACTTTTGTAGCGTTTTCATTCGCCGGAGCCGCTGCATGACACGCTCTCTTCGTCGGCACGGTAAGTGGGAATTCTCGACCTTGTTGTTCTGCCACCGACCCATGTCGCGGCGCCTTTCACTGCCGAGCTCGCGCATCGCAGCCGGGTAAGATTTTAGCCCGTCGGTCACGATTTTCTCGGCCTGACCATGACGCCGAAGCGCCTTCTTCAAGAATCGTAACGCCGCCTTCTTGTCGCGCTTTTTCGTGACGTAACTTTCGAGAATCTCGCCTTCTTGATCTACCGCCCGCCACAAATAATGCGTCTCGCCGTTGATTTTTACAAACACCTCATCGACATGCCAGCGCCAGTTTCGAAAGCTGCGCATCCGGCTTATCCGCTGCAGCCGGATATCCGCAGAGAACATAGGTCCAAAACGATTCCACCACAGCCGTACGGTCTCGTGACAAACATCAATCCCGCGCTCGAACAGAAGATCTTCCACGTTCCGCAAACTTAGCGGAAAGCGAACGTACATCATCACGACCAAACGGATGATCACTGGAGATGAGTTGAAATACCGAAACGGACTGGCTGGCTTTTTGGGTCTGGGCATCGCCCTGCCCTACCCAACTGGCGTCGGTTTTCAATCCGGTGCATTTGCTTTGACAGTACCGTTCCAAAGCAAGGGGCCACCTGACGCAATGCCAGACAGCCCCTCCTTTCATTCATATTTTCGGTAATCCGATTAGAAGCTAAAGCGTGCTCCGATCCGGAAGATGCGGCCAGTGTTACGCAGCAAAAGTGTGCGCTCTGTTGGTTGGCTGCCGAGCGAAAGGTTTTCGCCTGGGATCGCATTCACCACGTCGGCATCGGCTTCCAGTACCGCATAGTCGCGGCGCACCGTATCAAGCAGGTTCACAGCTTGGAAGTTAATCCGCCAGTAGTCGGTAATATCGAAACCACCTGAGAAGTCCAAAGATTCGCCGCCTTCGCTATAGCGACGTGTGCCGCCAATCTCAGGTGCGGACGAACGCAGGAAGTCCGAACGCTTATTGTATGCCAAACGAAGCTGAACACCATCCCTCTCATAGAAGCCGGTTATGTTGAATGTGTGCTTCGATGTGTTGGGAAGCGGCGCTGCGCGGAAAGTTTGCGCATTGCCCAGAGCATCATTGATAGTTTGTTCTTCTACTTCAGAATCGGCGTAAGTGTAGTTCGCTTGGAAGCCAAAGCCGCTCAAAAGCCCTGGCAGATAGGTGAAGTTGTGCTGCAAAGAAATTTCAGCACCGCGTACATATGCATTGGCGGCGTTGATTGGGCGGTTGAACTGCACAATCTCACACTCGCGAAGTGGCGGCGTTTCAAGTGCCAAATCTAGCACCCGGCTTGGCAAACACTCACCGAGCGGTTGATTGTTTGGATCAAACGGCAGCAACAAAGACGACGCTGATGGACTAAAGCCCGGGTCTTGCAATGCAACGCCATTACCGTCGAACAATGTCTGACGGAAATCACGGATATAAAAGGTTTCAGACACCACGCGTTCTGAATCTTTCAAATCCTTATTGAACAGCGCAACCGAGAAGAGCGAGTTCTTGTCGAAATACCACTCCACCGAAAGGTCCAGATTGTTCGACGTGAACGGTTGCAACTGCGGGTTGCCGCCACTGGCGAACGATGTGGTGAATGTGTTTTCATTGAACAAGAAGTTCGGACGCAAACGGTCAATATTTGGCCGTGCCATTGTGCGTGATGCCGCAAAACGAACCACCACATCATCCATCGCCAGCCAGTTGATGTTTACCGATGGCAAGAAGTTATTGTAGCTATTCGTATCGGCCGCATCGACAGCAACTTGTTGCAGGAACCCTGGGTCGTTGCGATCGAGCAAGTCAGGGCCAAAGATCGCCGTAATTTGAGCCTGCGCTTCTGCTTGGGTCGCGGTATTGGCTGGATCGCCAGCGCCAAAGAAGCCGAAGAACTCAAGGTTTTCAGGACGGTTTGCGAATTGCAAGAAGCTTGGCTGCGCGAGTGAACCACCGCTAACGTCTACGTCAGTGCGGACCCAGCGACCGCCAATATCACCAAAGATGCTGCCATCCGCAGTCTCAAAGTTTGCGAGTAGGTAGCCACCATAAACGGTGAGTTCCAGATCGCGGAAATCCCGGCCATTGGCAGTAGTAATCCCGGCATCGCCGCGCTCCTGTTGCAATGCAGTCCGCAATGCAATTGGGTCGAAGCCGATAATACCATCCGTGATGGAATCACGCTCAAGCCCAATGCCTTCGCCAAAGCCGTCGATCAAACCTTCGCCATCGACAAATGGCTCAATGCTGGCGCGTACATTGGAGAAGTCAAAGCGGCTGAGGAACGTGTTGGTTTGGCGCTGAACGCGGTTACGTTTGTCCCACTTAAAGCCAGCTTCAATCGAAGTGATTGGGCCAAATGATGTTTCCCAATCGACATCGAAGTAAAGGCTGGTTGCTTCATCGTCGATTGCCCGGTCGCGCGATGAGACACTGCCGATGTCAAATTCAAAACCGTCATCGATAATGGCAACATCGGGATTGGCTGCATTAGTTCCACCCAAGGTTCGATTAGGAACTGTGTCGCTCAAGAAGATTGAGCAACCGCCCCCAGGGACGCAATCAAAGCCCTTAGTTAGACCTGGGCGGTCACGGAAACCGTTGAATGAATTGTTACCAGCTTGCTGAGGGCGGGGGCCGCCAGCTTGGTTTTCGATTTGAGCGGTTGCGTCAATAAAGTCGTTGTCGCGCCCTTTACTGCTCGAATGGCCGCCCGATAGCGAGAATGTGAATGGGCCTGCACGATGTTCTGCATCGAAGCCGATAACCCATGTGTCCTCGTCGATATCCTCACGAGTTTGTTGCGGACGGATGTAACCAGGGTTGCGCGCGCTACCTGGGCCAAAGCCATTGGCCGTGCTGCGATAGTTATACAGCGTTGAGTTGTCCGGATCGTAGAAATTCTCTGTGCCCTGCCACAGCGGGAAGAATTGCGGTGCTGCACGGATGGCTAGCTGTGACGCTTCGCGGTTCCGGTTCACATGTGTGTATGTACCATCAATTTGAATGTCCGTGTTTTCACTCGGACGCCACTGGATTGTACCGGTGATATTGTCCCGCTTAGTTGAGAAAAAGGTTTGGTTGTAGGCCACTTGGAATGGCAGCAAAACGCGCAATTCTTGTTCTGGAATGATCGCTCCACCAGCATCACGTGGATCGAACACCAATTGTCCTGTGTTGATATCGGTAATACCACCTGGCAGCAATTGGACACCGGCACCATTTACGAAGGGGTCGCGAATATTATTCGTCGCTTCGTAGCGGTTGATTTCCATTGAATCCGCGCGACCTGAATTGCGCTCGGTTGTTGCCACAATAGAGATGCCGACCGTGTCGTTGAATAGCTTTTGCGACAGGGCAACATTGGCGCGGTAATCGCCGCCAAAGAAATCGTCACCAATGATGAAGTCTTGGTCTGCGAACGGCGAATAGCGCGCCTGCAGCTCAAACACCCGGCGGTTCTTTTTCACATCTAGCGGCTTGAAGCTCTCTAGCCGAATAGTGGCGCCTAGGCTCCCTTCATTGTCGTCAGCACTTGCAGTTTTTGCGACTTCAATGCGCGAGAGAATATCGGAAGAAAATGCACTGAAATCGACTGCTTGGCCGCCAGCGCCGTTGCGCACATCGCCAGCGGCGTTGGTAACTGTAACACCGTTAAGCGTAACATTGTTGAGGTTGGCATCGACACCGCGAACGGTAACTGTGCTGCCCTCCCCATCGGTACGGTCAATGGCGACACCCGTTACACGTTGCAGGGCTTCAGCAACGTTTTGATCCGCTGACTTACCAATATCCTCGGCGTTGATGCCGTCGACGATATTTCCCGAATTGCGTTTGTCAGCAAGAGCATCGGCAAGCGATTTGCGGAAGCCGGTGACGAAAATGGTGTTTTCTTCTGCCGTGTCGTTAGCAGCTTCTTCGCCTGCGTCATTCCCAGCGTCTTGCGCCGCCGCCGGTGCAGCGGCGCAGATGAATGCTAGCGCTGAGGCGCTGGCGAACAGTTTAACCGCCGATCGCGGATCAAACTCTGAAATTTGTTTGTCGTTAGCCATGGTATTTTCTCC
Source organism: uncultured Altererythrobacter sp. (assembly GCA_937950385.1). Lineage (GTDB taxonomy): Bacteria > Pseudomonadota > Alphaproteobacteria > Sphingomonadales > Sphingomonadaceae > Erythrobacter. The sequence goes on from CALFEA010000003.1 coordinate 4,947, forward strand.
CAAAAAATCCTGTATTTTTAAGCGTGTGAGTTAATTTCTATGCTTGATCGCGATGTCGTCGATAAAGATTGAACCGCTGCCATCCTTGCCGACATTGTCGCGGTGAACCGAAAGCTTCATGAGGTCATTATCCCCCGATGCAGTGGGCAAATCGAAGCCGATTGACACAATGTTCCATTGCCCGGCGGTAAGCGCCGAAAGGTCGATGGCGGGCAGTTCATAATGCGGGTCATCCAGCCAAACGTTGAGCTCTTTCACGTCCACGCCCTCTTCTGGCTTGACCATCATCGTCAGCGTGTATGCGCCAGCTTTGAGATCAACCGAGCCTTCTGGGCCGGAAATGAACGAACGCGCGGTTGGCAATTGCCCGTCATGTCTAAACGCGAGGGCTTTGATGCCGCTGTGATATTCGCTGTCTTCGACAACAGACCAATGTTCCTGCGCGCGGAAATTAGTGCGCCAGAATTTCTGGTAGTCATTTTCCTCAGAACTTTCTGGAACTAGATCAAGCGGCCGCGGCTTGTCTTCATACAGCATTGGCCCCTCAAACCCGAAGAACGCGGGCGCCAATAAATTGTCCGTCGGCTTTTGCCAGATGCGGACATAATCAATTTCATAATCGGCTGGCAGCTCACCCTTATCGGGATAGCCGAGCCACCGGAAAATCTCTGAATCAAACCAAATTTCAAGCGGATTGTTCAGTACCCAGCCTTTGGCATCCTCGCGTTTGATCTCGCTTGTTTGAACGCCGTCGACGTAGAACTTGACTGAATTGGGCGACCATTCTGCGGCATAAACATGAAATCCGCTGGAGACATTGTAGCCAAGCGGCGTGTTGCGCTGGAAGGATTTGTTGCGTCCAAATTCGGGTTCAAAATGGCCGGGTCGCCAGTCATGTCCGGCAGAATTGAACTTCTCTGGGTGAACGCGTTTGGTGGGCAGTTTTATGTTGCCCATTTGCTCGTAAACATCGAGCTCAGATTCGTAACCAATCGCCCAAAAGGCACTAGTCATGGTCGCTGGATTGGCTTTGGTGCGGGCCTCCATATAACCATTGAGGAAGCGCTTTTTGCTAATGATCGCCGCTGTTGTAACAGGCGCGATTTCCTCGCCATATTGCGCGCCCGCATAGCCGTGGTCGGCAAAGTCGAAATCCGGCTCCCACTGCGTGCGCAGTTTCAGGTGACCGCCTTCAACGATCACATTATGCGGCGCATATTGAGAGGGCGCGCGGCCTTTCCAGATGTAATAATTGCCGCCCTTGCCTTGGACAAACCACTTATCGTGATCAATCTCATCGCCATCAAATTCATCGCTGATATCGGTGTTGAGCACCCAACCGCCTTTGTTGCCTTGATCAGACAGCGGGAGGGGGCCGGCTTTACCTGCATCATCATTGGCAGCGGCAAGTGATGCAAATCCAAGATTTGCACCAGCGGCGATGAGGACACAGAGCTGATACGTCTTATGCATCAGTCGACCTCAAAATGTTTGATGAAATCAGGGTCCGGATCAATACCGAGACCAGGTGCAGTGGGCAGTGCAACATGTCCGCCGTTGGCTTTAACCTGTTCACTGATACGAAGAGGCTCCTGCAAGAGCTCCTCGCGAAAGCGGTTCGGCGTGGTGTCATATTCCAGCATGGGCTGAACCGGATGGGCGGCACCCGGAAAATCAGGCAGTGCGGCCAATAGGTGAAGATTGGTTCCCACCGCCACTGCAGAGCCCCAGACATGGTTCACCACAGGCACAAAATGCGTTTGAGCCAGCGTTAGGACTTTTTGATATTCTGAAATCCCGCCAAGCGCGCACACTTCTGGTTGAAGAATATCAACGCATCTGCCTTCGATCAGGTCGCGGAAGCCCCAGCGGGTAAATTCCGCTTCGCCGCCGGCAATATTTATATCGAGTGCCGTGCACAGCTCGCGGTAACCTTGCTTATCTTCAGGCGCCACAGGCTCTTCGAACCAATGCACGTTTTGGCTTTCCAACGCTCGGCCAAGGCCAATCGCTTCGCGCGTTGTATACGCATGGTTGGCGTCCACCATCAGATCTGTCTCATCGCCAATGGCAGTGCGCACCGCTTCGACCAGCTTCATGTCCTCTTTCGGACCAAGGCCAATCTTCATTTTCATTGCGTTAAATCCGGCATCCCGGATTTTGGCGCTTTCAGCGGCAAAAAGTCCCGCAAGGTCATCCTTGCGTTGGAGCATCATGCCGTAGCCATAAACATCAATCTTGTCGCGGAATGCGCCGCCGAGCAATTTGTAGACGGGCTTTTGAGCAAGCTTGCCAGCAATGTCCCAAAGCGCAATATCCACGCCCGACAAGGCTTGAATTGGCATGCCCTTCTGACCGTGATCCCGCATGAGGTTATAGGCCTTGTGCCAAATAACTTCGCGGTCTTGCGGATCCATACCAATGATCATCGGCGCGATGACCCGTTCAACAATGGTTTTGTTTGCAAAGGCAATATTTCCGCCGCCAAAGCATTCACCCCAGCCCGTTACACCAGCATCGGTTTGCACCTCCACGAGGTGCGCGGTGCGCTGCGCGTAATATTGCTGGGAATAACCAAGCTCTTCATCGAGGTCATATTGTAGGACATGACTTTTGACAGCAGTGATCTTGACCGGAGCAGTGCGGCCGATGATCTCTCCGGTAAGCTCTGACGGCCATTCCTCATTTGCAGAATGGCTGTGCCCATGAGGCGCGACTGACCCAGCGTTGCTGCGCATGTCGATATTATCGATCGTCGGCATTGCCTTGTCCCTCCCCCGTCGACGCTTTTTGCGATTCGACTGCATTTAATAAACATCATATGTTTATATTTGCAAGACCCTTGTGAGTGTTCTTGCGGGAAAGGTCGCTCTAATAAGCGCTGAGCGGTTATTTGTTGAGCAGAGCTGGCGGCGTTTCATCAGCTGAAAGCATGCCATCGCCATTCTTGTCGCGCTTGCTAAACACCCACAGAAACACCTCAACAATTTCATCAGCGGCCATTATATTGTCACCGTTGGTGTTAAACCGCTCAAGCGTAAGGGCTTGAAACTCGCCCTTATTCTTGCCCAGCCATTCGGCTGATGACAATTGGCCATCCTTATTGGTGTCGCGCTGCCTCATCGCGCGTTCGCCCATGGCCATAACAAATTCTGTTTGATCGAGCCGGCCATTACCATCGGGATCGACGCCCGCTTTATACGAAGGTGTCGCGGCAGAGGCGCTAGCTGAAACCATCAGTCCTGATGTCAGTAGCGCCAGCATGCTTGTGATTCTTGCACCTGCAATTTTCAGCTTGTTTCTCCCATTTCAATTGAGAGCAACAAACATCATATGTTTAAGAGTGTCAAGATTGAGCTGGATATGCGGCCATGTCACTGGCGATGAACCTGCGCGATTCTACCAATTGGTGTAGGAGCCATCTGGTTTGATCATCCGGGGCGGTTCCCAATATTCAAAACTGCATGCGGCGACCGCTTCTTCATTGACCAACACGCCGTGGCCAGGGCGCTCGTTGATCGGATAAGAACATCCCTCAACCACGGGCGCATTTTCGAAATAGCGGGACAAATCCTCTTTATCACGCAATTCATAGGGGGCGATTTCATGCGAGAAGAAGTTCGGGATTGCCGCATTCATTTCTAATGTGGCAGCGGTGCAAACAGGGCCGAGCGGGTCATGCGGCATGACGTCAATATAGTGTGCTTCTGCCATAGCCGCGACCTTCATCGCCTCTGTCAATCCACCAACATTGCACACGTCAATGCGCGCAAAATTGGTCAGTCCGCGCTCAATCAACGGTCCAAATTGCCATTTGTCTGAGCATTCCTCTCCGATTGCGAAAGGAACGTCGGTCATTTTTCGCAAGGTTTCATACGCCTCTACTGATTGGAAGCGGATCGGCTCTTCTAGGAAATCCAATGTTGCCGGCGGCATTTTCTGACAGAAGCTTGCAGCCTCTGCCACGCTGAGGCGGTGGTGATAATCAATGCCAAGCACGATTTCCTCGCCAATTTCTTGACGCAATTCGGTTAAAGCAGAGGCCGTGTTCGCAAGCGCTTTGCGTAGGTCTAGCATGGTGGGTCCATCAGGCCCGCCAAGATCGCCAGCAGCAAGGCGAATGGTGCTCCAGCCATTGGCGATGAAGCTTTTGACTTCCTCCACCATGCCATCGTCATGCGGTTTGATCGAGGTGACAAAGCAATCGACACGGTCGCGCTGCCTCCCGCCAAGCAGGCGGTGGATCGGCACACCCATCGCTTTGCCTGCAATATCCCAGAGCGCGATATCGATGGCCGAAAGCGCAGCTGTCAGAACCCTGCCGCCTTCGAAATACTGCCCCCGGTAAATCTCTTGTCCGATTGCGCCAATGCGCCTTGCATCCTTACCAATCAGGAATTCACGCAAATGCTCAATCGCGCCCGCGACTGCTTTTTCGCGGCTCGAAAGTCCAGATTCGCCCCAACCAAAAAGCCCCTCATCCGTCTCGACTTTAACGAGACAAAGATTGCGATGACCCACCCAAACGGGATAGCATTTTACGTCGATAATTTTCATCGCGTGGCCACTCCGAACACGTATTTAAGCTGCAATCGCTGCAAGCAAGGATTTTGCCTTTGCGCGTATATCATCCGGTGTATCGCCGGGCTTGTAAAGATCGCCGCCAATGCCGTACCCTTGTGCGCCTGCAGTTTTCCAATCTGCAATATTCGACGCGTTTATGCCTCCTGTAACGACGAATTGGACATCCTTGGGCAAAACAGATGCCAAGGCTTTTAGATGGCCGGTGCCATAAGTGCTCGCAGGAAAGAGTTTCAAAATGCGTGCGCCAGCATCCACCGCAACAAGAGCCTCGGTGGCTGTGGCAACGCCCGGAACAGCGATCATTCCAGCCGCAACGGCAGCTTTGATTACGTCTGCATTGGTATTGGGTGTGACGATAATGCGCCCGCCTGCGTCTTGCACCATGTGAACAGCATCGACTGTGAGCACAGTGCCAGCGCCAGTGATGCAGTCAGAGGGAACGGCCTCTGTCATTGCGCGGATGGATGTGTAAGGATCGGGCGAATTGAGAGGGACTTCGATGCAGCGAAAGCTGTCATCATACAGCGCAAGAGCCGCATCTACGGCCTCATGCGGCTGAATTCCTCTTAATATAGCAACCAAGGGGTTGGTTGCCATGGCCTGTTCCATTGTTGTCATAGCTTTATATCCTCTTGCCGCGTTTATAATGCGAGAAAGCCGGCATGAATGGCATCCATTCCATCCAGCGTGCGAGATGTTTGACCAAGTCGGTCAATTGCAACAGCGTATTTCTTGCAAAGTGATGGGTCCCCCACCAGTTCAACTCCTGCCGCAGGCGCGCCATAGAGCGTAAACGCATTTTGTACGCATGACCCAATGATAAGTCCTGATAAATAGCTTGGCGCATCCCCGGCGTTGTCAGGATCAGTTAGCCCGCGCGTCCGCGTAGAGAATAACGAATGCAGCAGGGCATTGGGCTGGCTCATGATAAGATCGACCCCTGCGTTAAAACTGTCCTGATCGAATGGTTTGGCAAAGATCACATCGTCCTTGCTAACCAAAATGGAATGCTCTTTCAGCAGAGCGAAGAGTTCCCCAGTCAGCGATGTGTCAAAGGTTTCCAGCCGGCCATCTGTCATCCGGCACCATTTGGTATGCGTGCCAGGCAGGCAGAATAAGCGGTCTTCTTGAGAGGTGTCTTGATGCGAGGCCAGCCATCCCAGCATTTGCAATTCTTCGCCGCGCATCAAATCGGGTTGGCCCATCGGATTGGTGCAGCGCAAACCGGGCAGGATGGCCATTTTATGCCCGCATTGTTCAAACCGTTCGGCATAATCCGCCAGATCACCAAGCCGTGTGGGGCAGGTGACATAAGGTGTCTCACGCCAACCAATATTGGAGCCGACCATACCCGCCATTACAATATCCAACTTGCCTAGCCTATCGGTCCAAGGCTGGATCGCGTTGAGCAGAACATCGGCAATCGGACGTGAGAGCCTAGCAATGCCTTCGCCGGTGACCACATGATCACGATCAAGGCCCAAGCTGCCATCTTCGATCAGCATCGCCCGCATACGGCTTGTGCCCCAATCGACACCGACATACGGCTTAGTAAGCAATTTTCATCCCTCCAAAGGCTGCGTCAGTCCATCGCTGGAGCTATGTCGCCCATTCCCCCTAATGATTCATCATATGTTTGCATAGTTAAAATGATTATGCCATTGTTGATCTTTAAGGAACCGCGCTACGAGACTAAAATATTCGTAGGCGTTTGGAAGGGGAAACGCGAATGTTCGCCACAGCTACTCAGCGCAATGTCACGCGCTACGCCTTTATCGCAGCCTTTGGCGGTTTCGTTTTTGGAGTGGATGCAGCCAATATTTCCGGCGCTATTCGCTATATCAGTGCGCTGTTTGGATTGACCGCTACAGAAGCAGGTCTGGCGGCGAGCATTCCGTTGATAGGAGTGATTTTTGCGCTCTTTTTCACAGGCCTTTTGTGCGACAAATTTGGGCGCAAAAGGGTGCTGTTGGCGATTGGCTTTACGTATCTAATCTCCGCGCTATTGTCCGCATTTGCGCCAAGCTTTGGAGTGCTTGTGGTCGGTCGCTTTATTGGCGGCGTCGCCTTTGCCTCGCTCACTGTATCAGCAATGTATATTGGCGAGGTTGCACCAGCAAACCAGCGCGGGCGGTTTGTTTCTGTCTCGCAATTGTTGATCACTCTCGGCACTCTGCTGGCTTTTGTGGTGAACTATTTTCTTGTTGGCTGGATCAGCGATAGCGGCGTGCTGACAGAGCAGAACATATGGCGCTATATGCTTGGCTTCGAGCTGATCTTTAACGCGATCTGGATCGCTGCGCTTTACACTATTCCTGAAAGCCCGCGGTGGTTAATTTCCAAGGGCCGCAAGGAAGAGGCCAAAGCGATCTTTGCTAAAACGCTCTCGCCGGAACAGGTTACTGCAACACTGGCTGATGTGGAGAATTCTGTAGAGGATGAAGAGCGCACTAACGTCGTTGAACAAATGGGCAAATTGTTCTCCAAACCCATGTGGTTTGTGCTGACGGTGGCCTGTGTTTACGCCGTTGCGCAAGGCGCGACCGGCATGAATGCCGTGCTTTTCTTCGCGCCCACCGTGTTCGAGCAGATCGGGATGAGCACGCAAGACACCTTCTTCCAAACCATGATCCTTGGCCTAGTCGCTGTGCTGGCCACTTTGGTTGCAATCACCTTGGTTGAAAAATGGGGCCGCCGCACTCTGACATTGCTGGGCCTTGCGCTAGTGATCGCTGCGCATTCATCGACATGGTACGGGTTTAACTCGGCGACTTATGAGATGAGCGATAGCGCCATTGCGAGCATGGTGGAGGCCGATCCGGAGTTTGATGCCTCGCGCCTCAGCACGCTCATCGGCAAAAGCTATGAAAGCGATGTTGCGTTGAAAGCAGACCTTGCTGGTGTCTACACATTGGAAGAATTGCCACTAATCAGCGGGACCATCATCGACAATACAATCACCATTGAGCCGTTCTTTGTGTTGTTTGGACTGTTCGCATTTTATGCCGCGTTCAACATGTCCATCGGGCCGATAATGTGGGTGATTTTCTCAGAAATTTTCCCAACTTCGGTGCGCAGTGTGGCGCTGCCCTTTGTCGCTCTGGTGCAAACCATATCGAGTTGGGCAGTGACGCAGGCGTTTCCATGGCAATTGGAGAATTTGGGTTCGGCCACCACGTTCCTAATTTTTGCGGTGATTGGCGTGATTGGGCTGGTCGCAATGTTCTTCTTATTGCCGGAGACGAAGGGCAAATCGATTGAAGAACTTGAGCGCGAGCTGATCAAAGCCTAGCCATAGCTTTCGGCAGGGGAATAATGATGGCTGGCAGATTAGAAAATAAAGTCGCAATCGTAACAGGTGGGGCCGACGGAATTGGCCGGGCCATCAGCATCCTTTACGCGCAAGAAGGCGCTAAAGTGTGTATTGCCGACATCAATGATGAGCTTGCCGGCCAAGTTGTAGCAGAGATCGCGTCTTTTGGCGGGAAGGCAATGTTTGCGCATACAGATATCAGTGACCCCGCCAGCATCGCGGCAATGGTCAATCAAACGGTAGAAACCCTTGGTGAGCCGCAGGTGCTAGTGAACAACGCAGGCTTTATTACATTTACCGATGATCCAGCAACGCTCGACCGCGCGACTTGGAAGAAGATTTTCAGCGTCAATCTAGAAGGCATGTGGGAATGCAGCCGTGCGGTATTGCCCTTTATGCGCAAGGCTGGCGAAGGCGTGATCGTCAATCTGGGCTCTGTCCATTCGTTCCAGATTGTTGGCGGGCACTTTCCCTATGCGATTACGAAGCACGGCGTGATCGGCCTTACCCGCAGCTTGGCCGTTGAATATGGTCCTGAAAACATCCGTGTGAACGCTCTTTGCCCAGGCATGGTGGAAACGCCAACGGCCATGGCCACTTGGGCAGCGATGGATGACCCTGAAGGCGTGCGCAAAGCGGTGGGTGATTTACACCCGCTCCGGCGCAATGCTTCTTGCGAAGAAATGGCTTATCCAGCCCTTTTCCTTGCCACGCATGAGTCGAGTTTCATGACGGGCCAATCGCTGATTGTAGATGGCGGAAGGTCCGCATTTTACTCTGACTAGAGCGCTTTCATCTGCGCTCTATTGGGCCTGATCTGGTGTCCAATTCCATTCCACCGCGTCCTTGTTAGGAACGCGGTATTTATCCATCCGGTCAGTATCATACTCTTCAAACCGCTGAGCAAGTGTCCATAGCGGGCGTTCTTGAGACAGCTCCCATCCATGGATTTGTTTAAACATTGAGCGGACACGGTCTGGATATTTGTCCGCCAGATTGTTCTGTTCGCCAATGTCGTTTGCGACATTGTACAATTCAGCCGGACGGTCAGCGAAGCGGATTAGCTTCCAATCACCTTCCCGCATCGAAGCACGAACGTCTTTCCGCCAAAACAGCGCATCATGCGGATCGCCAGACTTCTCGCCGGAAATAAACGGCCAAAGGACCTTGCCGTCTACGTTCTTTAGACTCGATGCATCGCCGCCAGCAGCAGCAAAAAATGATGGGAGCAAGTCCATCGTGCTGACCGGACGATCAAATGTCGCACCCTTGGAAAGCTTTGCCGGCCAACTAATAACAAACGGTACTCTTAACCCGCCCTCTAAGTGGTTTGATTTGGTACCCGCAAGCGGCCAATTAACTGAGCCGTTCTTGTCAGTCGGGCCGCCATTGTCGTTAGTGAAAACAACGATTGTATTGTCTTCTAGGCCGTGTGTCTTGAGCGTATCCAAAACATTCCCGGTTGCGCGATCCATCGCCAGCGTCATTGCAGCGTATATCTTACGCTTGCCCTTCAAATTGGGGAATTGCGCCAGATCCTCCTCGGTCGCCTCCATCGGTGTGTGCGGCGCGTTGAACGACAGAAAGATAAAGAACGGCTCATCTTTGTGACGGGTGATGAAATCAGCCGCCTCGTCGCCTAAAGCGTCAGTCACATATTTGTCTGGTTCTTCAAATTGGCCAAAGCCGCGTTCCATACGGTTGTCATGGTGCTGGGGCCGATTGTTCGGACCCAATGGGAAGAAGCTGCGTGCGCCGCCACGAAAGCCATAAAATTCGTCAAAGCCGCGAAATGTAGGATGGAAACGGTCCGCATTGCCCAAGTGCCATTTGCCATAAACAGCCGTTTTATAGCCGCGCTCTTTCAGCCGATCAGCAATGGTACGCTGATCCAACGGCAAGCCCATATCATCGCCCAAAAATTTGGAATTGGGGCTCATATACCCAGGAACATTGATCTCTTGGTAGCCGAACTTTTGTTGATAGCGCCCGGTCATCAAACCAGCCCGAGAAGGGCCACAAGTTGGATCGGTAACGTAACCTTGAGTGAAGCGCACTCCGCGTTTGGCCAAAGCATCCAAATGGGGGGTCTTCATTTCTTTGCTGCCCTGGAAGCCGAAATCATTATAACCTGCATCATCAGAGAAGATCAGAATGATATTCGGCTGATCGCCGCGCTTTTGTGGATGGGCATGCACACCAACGGCCAACGCTGGGGTAACAGCCAGCATCAGAAGTAAGGCAAAAGCTCTTCTCAACATCTTAAAATCCCTAATTTTGGACGCAATTCGTTCTTTGAGTTCGGAAATCCCAAATTTAAATTATGGGGTCAGCTCCCAGCTCGAGACGCAGCCTACGGACCGAATCTTCAAGCAGTTTGGAGGTTAGTTTTTCTGCCTTTGCGCCATTACGACTTTGCAACGCATTGGCGAGATCGCGATGGAACGGAATAGAAGCACCATTCTCCCGCGGATCCTTATTGGTAATCCGAACAGAGATCAGCAGCGCCGAAAATGTCACGCCCTCAATCGCTGCAAGGAACTCATTATGGGCAGCATGTAGGATCGCTTTGTGGAACAATGCATCGGCGATGATGAAGCGTTCAGTTGAACCTTGTTCTTCAGCCATTTTATCGCAGGCCACTTGAATGTCCTGCAATTCTTCTTCAGTCGCACGCGCTGCTGCCCAGCGTGCGGCTTTGGGCTCAATTGCCAATCGTATCTCGGCCAATTGCGCTAGGAATTCGCGGCGCGGTGGCGCGGACAAATGCCATGCCATCACGTCATCATCGAGCAGTTTCCAATGATTGCGAGGCCGGACATGCGTGCCAATCCCGCGGCGGACGGAGAGCATTCCTTTTTCTACCAGAATCTTAACGGCCTCGCGGACTACGACACGGCTAACGGAATATCGTTCTGCCAGTGAATTTTCGTCTTCGATCAATTCGCCCGGTTCAAATGATCCGGCAACAATACGCCGGCCCATTTCGCGCGCCATTTGTGCAGGAAGTGTCAGCCGCACATTGGCGGAGTTTTTTAGATCATAATAAACGAGTTCACTCATCTAACCTCACTACTCTTGAATCGTCTCTTAGCCAAGTGCAGCAAGGATTGGCTGAACGGCGCAGAATGTCACGGTAAAATCACGGCCGGTTCTGGCGTGCCCTCTACGCAGCCCGCAAATCGCAAAGTTGTGCCATGGACGATTGCGTCTTGTCCCGCTTCGTCAAGGCCGACAGCGGCCGTTGTGACAAACAAATCGCGGTAATCTGGTCCGCCAAATGCTGGGCATGTTGCGCGCGGTGTTTGGGTTTCGAAAGTCTCAACCACCGTGCCCTCTGGCGAAATACGTTGCACCGCTGCCCCATCGAATATCGCGGCAAGCATATGGCCATGCTTATCGATAATCGCGCCATCGACTGTGGTGCCCTCGGCGGAATAATCGAGGAAAATCTCGCCTTCGCCTTTGGGCCAACCATCCACGTCGAGTGTCATGCGCCAAGTCGTTTTGGCTGCAGAATCAGTGAAGTAGCCAAAGCAGCGTTCGCGGTCGAAGCATAGGCCATTGGTCACTGTGATATCTGTTATCAATTGGCGCAGCTCGCCTTTGTAGTAGCGGTAAAAACTGCCTGCACCCTTTTTAGCCGATTTGCTCATCGTGCCAATCCAAAATCCGCCCCACGGATCAGCGCGGCCATCATTGGAGCGTGTGCGGTTTTGATCCGCTTCGATATCGACCAGCTTTTCAGTCGCCCAATCGGCAATTGTGAGTTTGTATAGGCCGCTTTCTGTCGCCAGCAACAGCGTGTCTTTGTCGATCCACCCCAGTGCAGAGACCATTTCATCAAACTGATGCTCACGCTGACCGGCAGGGCCATTGCTCATAACTTTGCGATCAGGAATATCGACCCAGAACAATTCATCGCGCAGTGGATGCCACAGCACGCCTTCGCCAAGCCTACAGGGACGGTCATCGTAGATATCGATCACGTGGCACTTCCCTTTTGTCATTTCTGTTTGCTCAGTCGGTCAATCAAGAGCTTCAGCTTTTCTGCGGATGGATCATCAATTGCCACCAAACGCTGGTGAAGTCGGTCACGCAATCGGCGCAGCTCGACGGTGTTGGGGCGGCTATCGATAAGATTGGTTACTTCGCCTGGATCGGCCCTCAAATCATACAATTCGTCGCGGGCATCACCAGGATTCCAGACATATTTGAAATCATCTGTTCGCAATGCGCGCAATCCAAACCATGCACCATTGTACCATTCATAGGCATAGAGTGCGTCATCTGGCGTAGTCAGCGGGGCTGTGCCATCAATCTCACCGGCAAGTGAAACCCCATCTATGGGTTTAGCCGGAGCAATCTCCATCCAATCAAACAGAGTGGCGGGTACGTCAATTAGCGATACATGGCGGTCAACCACGCCCGGGCTCGCATCAGGATCACGCATCAGCAGCGGAATGCGCATCAATTCGTCATAGGCATAGGCGGCTTTGTCATAGAGGCCATGCTCGCCGACCATGCTGCCCTGATCACCGGCAAAGACGATGTGCAAATCATCGTAAAT
>CALFEA010000004.1 GCA_937950385.1 uncultured Altererythrobacter sp.
ACCAATTCGGGGTAGCCCGATGTGTGCGTATCATCGGAACGCTCAAGCAGAGCGAGGCTGTTTTTGTTTGCGCTGTTCCAAATGTTGGTCGGGTAGCCGCCCGGCTCAATGATAGACACTTCGACGCCGTGAGGCACGAGCTCATAAGCCAAGCTTTCGCTCAAAGCCTCCAGCGCAAATTTCGACGGTGAATATTGTCCATAACTGGGCGCGATGACGCGGCCCAATTGCGAGGATATATTGATGATGAGGCCAGATTTCGCTGCGCGCATAGCGGGCAGGGCGGCGCGGATCATGCGCTGCGGCCCGAACACATTGGTTTCAAATGTGTGTTTGGTGGCTTCGATGTCTTGGATCTCGATCGGGCCGCCATAGGAAATACCCGCATTGTTGACGATCACGTCCAATGCGCCGCCATTGAGACGCTCCGCCTCTGCCACGCCTTTTGCAACCGATGCATCATCAGTCACATCGATTTCAAGAACGGTAATGTCGAGCTTTTCAGCCTTCGCAAGCGCGCGCAATTCCTCCGCTTCAGAGCGGGGCATATTGCGCATTGTGGCGAAGACTTTCGCGCCGCTGCGGGCGAGGAATTCCGCGCTCAAACGGCCAAATCCGGTCGAACAACCGGTGATAAGGACCGAGCTATTGTCCAAATGATAAGACACAGGGATCATCTGATCGCCCGCATTTTGAGCCGCAGCTGGAGCAATAGAAAATGCCGTTGCGGCCGTTGCGGCGGCAGATGTGGTGAGGAGCGAGCGTCTTGAGAAATCGGTCATGCAGGCAGCAATACCGCGCGTTTCAGCCGGTGTCAGCCCCTAAACCAAATTTGCCTTTATCGTAGCGTTTTAGCGATCTTCACCTTCATCGCGGCGCCGTTTGCGCATTTGCATAGCGCCAATATACAGCCCAATCCCTAGGCCAAGTAGGGCATAACCTGCAGGCTCTGGCACGCTTGAACCTGAATTGGCATCAGCCGCAGCCGGTTGGTCCGGCATTTTTTCAAGCGCCATTGCAGGCACAACCGCAAATGGGCTGAGCAGACAGGCACAAAAACTGAAAGTGAGAGCTTTTTTCAAAGCGCGGTTCCTAGCGAAAAAATAATTGTATTCCCGCGCCTTAGCACCTCTTTTGTGGCTCAATATCACAGCATGATAGTGTGGTTCGAATTGGGACAGTGGAGACCCAATTGTTACGTCTTTTGAACACGCTATTCGGTGACGCTCGGATCAGGTTCTGGTTTGCTTTCATCAGGCTGTTCAAACAAGCTGAGACGGTGCATTTCGCGCTTTAGAAACCAGAAGGCATAGACGTCATAAACCGCATGGCCGATCATCACCGCCAGCAGGCTGCCAGTCCAGAAATAGATCACGCCAAAGATCGAACCGATGATGAAGATAATCACGGCAATCAACGGGCGGGCGTAATGGATCAGCATGAAAACAATGCTGGAGAGGGCAATCGCGAGCCATATCGGAACATATCCGCCCAGAAATGTTTGTAGGCCTCCGCGAAACAACGCCTCTTCACCGACCCCGGCGCAGATAGACATGAAAATAATGACAGGCATCGTCATTCGCTTTTCAAGGAAGGCGAAGTTTTTCGACTGCAACCGCGTTATTTTCTCAGAGTAGCTGGGAAATAGGCTGAAAGTCGCGGCCGCCACTGCGATCATGCCAAGTCCAATGGCGATGCCGAGGCTTACCTGCCAAAGATCGATAGTCACGAATTGCAGAATCTCTTGGCCTGATAGCACCCATAGGCCAGCGCCCAATCCAGTGAATATAATCGTTTGAAAGCCCAGAGTTTTGCAAATGTCTGCCACCGACATTTTGCGCATCTCTTCATAAGGATTGCTCATCGTTTGATCATTGCCCAATCACTGCTGGCGCATGGCCAATTCGCTCATGAAGCGGGGCAGATTGGCTTCTGCGAGCCATTCCGCCTCTGCCGCAATCCCGCCCAGCATTGTGATGAGGTCATCCTGCTCTGCCTTGGCATAATTGCCCAGAACATGGCTGTTGACCGCTTCCTTGTGGCCGGGATGGCCAATGCCAATCCGTACGCGTCGAAACTCTGCGCCAATATGCTGAGTGATAGAGCGCAAACCATTGTGACCTGCATGCCCGCCGCCTTGCTTCACTTTTACCTTAAACGGCTCCAGATCAAGCTCATCATGGAACACAGTTAGCGCGTCTGGCTCTTGCTTATAAAACCGTAAAGCCTCGCCAACGCTGCGCCCGCTTTCGTTCATGAAGGTCGCCGGTTTCAGCAGCAATATCTTCGAAGAACCAATGCGCCCCTCGCGCACCCAGCCTTGGAACTTCTTTTGCTCAGGGCCAAAATTATACATGTCCGCGATAACATCGCACACCATGAAACCGACATTATGCCGGTGAATGGCATAGCGCGGTCCGGGATTTCCAAGGCCTGTCCAAATTTGCATGCACTTTGTCTAGCGGGGCTTCGCCAAAAACAAAACACCGGACCCATTTCTGAGCCCGGTGCCTTGGTGATTAAATTTCGAAAGCAAAAGGGGCTTATTCGCCGCCTTCTCCAGCATCGTCGCCGCCAGTTTGTGCGGTCGCTTCGACTGCATCTGCTGCGACTTCTTCGCCTTCTTCTCCATCTTCGCCTTCGCCTTCGGCTTTCTTAAGCGCGGAAGGAGCAACCAATGTTGCAATGGTGAAGTCGCGGTCAGTGATCGCGCTTTCAGAACCAGCAGGAAGAGCGATTTCGCTGATGTGAATGGAATCGCCCACTTCACGGCCAGTGACATCGATTTCGATTTGATCAGGGATCTTGTCAGATTCGCAAACCAGCTCAAGCTCGTGACGGACCACGTTGAGAACGCCGCCCTTCTTAAGGCCAGGTGATTCTTCTTCATTGACGAAGATAACCGGAATGCTCACTTCGATCTTGGAGTCTTTCGACAGACGCAAGAAATCGACATGGGTTGGACGGTCTGTGACCGGGTGGAACGCAACGTCCTTTGGCAGGGTGCGCACGCTTTTGCCTGCAACATCGACCATCACGATAGAGTTCATAAAGTAGCCGGTGCCCAATTGGCGGACCAGCTCTTTTTGCTCAACGTGGATCAATGTGGGTTCTTCTTTGCCGCCATAGATCACAGCGGGGATGCGGCCTTCACGACGCAGTGCACGGGAGGCTCCCTTGCCAGCCCGTTCGCGCGTCTCGGCCGGCAGGGTAAGAGCGTCGCTCATGTTACGTACCTTTCAAAATGCTTAGTTAAAATACCTTCGCACGCCACGCCTCCAGGGATGACCATAACGTTGCGAAGCCCGCGCCATTACGGCCAAGCTGGTCCAAAGGCAAGCATTACTAAATGCCTCAGTGCAGCGGGCGCACCGAATAGCCCCGCGCGCGAAGCATGGCGGGCATGCCGTCTGGCCCAACCAAATGGCCAGCACCCACTGCCACCATGGGCAATTCATCCTCGGTCAAGATGGGGACAAGCTGGCCGGTCCAATCGCGGTTGCGCTCTACCAATAAAGCCTCGCGCAATTCAGGATCCGCCATAATGCCAGATTGCGTCGCCTCGATCAGCGCGTCCTCATCACCGGTCAGCCATGCCTCGCGCAGCGCAGCAGGCTCTTCCTCGGCTTTCTCAATATCTGCCATGACCCCTTCAAGCAGATCGCGCTGATCGGCTTCGGGCAATTGGTCAAAGATCGAAAACTGGGCTGTGGCGCCTTCAAATTCGCGTATCTCGCGCCCTTCAAATTCAACCAACATTGCACGGTCGACCCCGTTCTTTGCATCTCCGCTCTTGGCCAATTGCGCCAGCATAAGCGAGGCTGCCCATGTTTCAACGCGGTCAAAATCGCTGCGTTCAAAGGCAGAGCGGGCAATCAGAATGTCGAGCTTGGCGCGATTGTCCGGGCTGACCCGCTGCGTAATCGGCGGCAGGCCTGGGCTACGCGCAAGCCGTGAATAGATGCGCGAAATCGCCGCGCTATCATCAAGGGCGGCGATCTCTACGATCAGCATATCTGCGCGCGCATTGGCCTTCGCCAAAGCCGTTGTCCGCCATTCGACATTATCGGGCAGGGCATGAATAGTGCCAAACAACCAGCCCTCCGTCTCGCCATCCGCATTCGCAATTTCATACAATAGCGGAGAGGGGGCAGGCTCGCCGGAAGCTGGAGCATCGGGTTGCTTACAGGCCGCGAGACATAGTCCCGCGGCCAGCAGCATGAGACGCCTGATCATTGGATGCGGTATGTCTTGATGCCCGCGCCTTTTAGATAATCCTGAACGCTTTTTTCACCGGCAAGATGGGCCGCTCCCACTGCCATAAAGACTGTGCCGGGTGCATCCATGCGTTCATCAATCCAGACCGCCCAATTTTCATTGCGCTTGTACAGCAAAGCCTCAGCTAGGGCTTCGTCATCCATGCCCTCATTCATCAGCGCCGCCAAACCATCGGCATCGCCAACGATCCATTCTGCAACCATGGCATCGAGCTGCGGCTTAATTTCATCAACGCCTTCCGCTGCATCAATCAGAAACTTCATTTGCGATTCTTGCGGCAGGCTATCAAAAGCTGAAATTTGGAAGGCGAGGGTTTCTAACGCCTTGCGCTCTTTGCCTTCTGCATTCGCGAGAAGGACCATCTCAACGCCGTTTTCCGCTGAATAGCCTTGCTGAAGCAATGGCAGCATAGCCATAGTCATACCCGCGCTCCACGGCTCTGATTGGTCAAGCGCCACCGCTGGTACGCCCAGCTTAGCAAGCGCGGCTTCGTAGACAGCCTTTTGTTCAGCCGTCATAAGCCCGCGCAATGTCGTGCCTGCCGGCAAAGTGCCCTTTTCGGCAACCAATTTGGCGGCCTCTGCGCCAAGGCTCTCATCCATGATGATTTCAGTTACGATGGTCTGCGATGATGTCAGGGCATCCTTGATCGAGCCTTTGTACCAATCAAGACCAGAGGGCAGCGCATGAACCGTGCCGAACATATAGATCGTGGTGTCTTCATCCTTGACCATCCAAAGCGCTGGACCAGCAGCTTCAACCGCTTCAGCTGCAACCTGCGTGGTTTCAACTGGCGCAGGCATTGTCTGCGTTTGCGCGCAAGCGGGCGCTGCGAAGAGAACAGTCGTCGCGGCTAAGGCGAGGCCGAATTTCTTTTTGAAAGTGTTCATGACAGGTTCCTTTGAGTGTTTGCGTGAATTGTGATTGAACAGGATTTGCATTTCTTGAAAATCGTTAGAGATATTTACGATAAAGCCAGACGCACGACCAGATAATGGACACGATGAGAAGCACGATCATCGGATCTTGCGCCGGTACCCAGCCAGCACGAGATGCCAGCCACCAAGTGGGTACGAGAAACAAATAGAAGTGAGCTGAAACCATCGCACCTTCCCGGTACGCATCCTTCTCATGCTCATCTACAGTGCGCCACCAAATCCACGTCAGTGGCGGGACAATTAACAACCAAACCGCGATACCGATAGCCGCGACCACAGGGTTAATGTCGGAATTGTCAAACAGTTCAAACGAGTCTGGATCGGCAAAGGAAGCGACACTGAAATAGATGCCTAATGCTACACCAACGAGCAATGCGAGAATGAGCACGCGCTTTGATTTTTGCACGCTTGGAGCGATTTTTGGTTCAGGCTTCGTCATTGAAAATTTCCTCGATTGAGAGGTCAAAAAGGCGGGCGATACGAAAGGCGAGGGGCAGGGATGGATCATGTTTGCCCGTCTCAATCGCATTCACCGCTTGGCGCGATACATCGAGATGGACAGCCAATGTGGCTTGGCTCCAATCGCGTTCTGCGCGCAGTACTTTGAGGCGGTTATTCATGGAAAGTTACTCCGCTCCGATCACATCGCTGCAATAAAATGATAAAGGTGCTTGCCGGCGATTTGTCCGGCAACATTAATCAAAGGGATTGTTGCCACTGCGACTACGATCAAGACAACTGATTTGGTGGTTAAGGTAATTTTGGTCATGGGACATTCCTATTCATAATCGGTGGGTGTGTAAGGTATGCCTGACTATATGTCGCGATTCGCTGACTATGTCAAGAACACCTTACAAAAAGTTTGGATAAGGTGACTTTATCCGCTGAGATTGGACGCGCGGCAAAGATGCAGGCATGAAGCGTTGCACAGCAGATTCTCAGCGTAACGGAGCCTTTTCCATGACCACCATTCACAAACGCACATGTCACATTTGCGAGGCGAATTGCGGGGTTTTGGTGGAATTGGATGGGCGCAAAGTGGTCTCCATCAAGGGCAATCCCGATAATCCGCTCAGCCGCGGGCATATATGTCCCAAGGCCACCGCCATCGCCGATCTTCAGGATGATCCTGACCGTCTGCGCACTCCAATGAAGCGGGTGGGCGATAAATGGCAGGCGCTATCATGGGACGCGGCGTTCAGCGAAATTGCGGAAAAACTGGTTGCACTTCAGGGCGAGGGCGCGCGTTCGGCGTTCTATCGCGGCAATCCCGGCGCACATGATTATGCTCTGTCGACACAATCGGGGCATTTGCAAAGGGCCGTTGGCGCACGCGGCACGTTCTCAGCATCGACGCTCGATCAAATCCCGCATCATTATGTCCAATATCAAATGTATGGCCATGTCAGCCTTGCCGCAGTGCCCGACATTGATCGCAGCCAGCTCATCGTGATTTTGGGCGGTAATCCGGCAGCATCAAATGGCAGCCTTTGGACCGTGCCTGACTTTAAAAAGCGGGTGAAAGAAATGCAGGCCCGCGGCGGCAGGCTGGTTGTGGTCGATCCGCGCCAAACAGAAACTGCAAAGCTGGCCGATGAGTGGCATCCGATCAAACCGGGTAGCGATACCGCTCTGCTAATCGGCATATTGCAATGCATTTTGGCGGATGGTGATGATCTGCGCGAGGGTCTCGCTGAAATCACCGATGACAGCTGGGCGCGCGTTAAGCCGATGGTCGATGGCTTTGTGCTGGCCGATCTTGCAGCATATTGCGGC
>CALFEA010000005.1 GCA_937950385.1 uncultured Altererythrobacter sp.
AGTTTACCTTTCAAGTGTAATATTTTGTAATTATTGATTTAAGTCTATTTCTTATCGAGCATATCGCGCAGTTCAGGCGGCAGTGTATCGCGGTCAACACCGGGCAATTGAGGCGCGCCTTTGCCGCCTCCCAATCCGGGCATTCCGCCACCTAGGCCTGGCATTGCGCCGCCCATTCCGCCGCCACCGAACATGGATGCAAGGCCCTTGAGCCCGCCCATTTTCTTGATCTGTTTCATCGCGCGGCCCATTTCCTGATGCATCTTCATCACCTTGTTCACTTGCTGAACAGAGGTGCCGCTGCCTGCTGCAACGCGCTTCTTGCGCTTGGCATTCATTAGCGCAGGATTGCGGCGTTCTTTGGCCGTCATGGAGCCGATGATCGCATCCATATGCACGAGAACTTTGTCGTCCATATTCGACGCCGCCATTGCAGCTTTGGCTTTTTTCATGCCGGGCATCATACCCGCCAGCGCGCCCAAACCGCCCATCGATTGCATCTGTTTGAGCTGAGTGCGCAAATCATTGAGGTCAAATTGACCCTTGGCCATGCGCTTGGCGAGCGCCTCGGCGTCTTCTTCTTTGATCGTCTCGGCGGCCTTTTCAACCAGAGAGACGACATCGCCCATGCCGAGAATACGGCCGGCAACGCGGGCGGGGTTGAATGCCTCAATCGCGTCCAATTTCTCGCCGGTACCGGCAAATTTGATCGGCTTGCCTGTGACAGCGCGCATCGATAGCGCCGCACCGCCGCGTGCATCGCCGTCCATACGGGTGAGCACAACGCCGGTCAGCGGAACCTCGCCGGTAAAGCTTTGCGCGACGTTGACGGCATCTTGGCCGGTCAGGCTGTCGACGACGAGCAACACTTCTTTAGGCGTTGAGATGCCGGCAACCGCCTTCATCTCAGCCATCAACGCCTCATCAACATGCAGGCGGCCTGCGGTATCGAGAAGCAGCACATCAGCTGCGGCGAGCTTTGCCGCATTCATGGCGCGGCTGGCGATATCAACCGGCTGCTGACCCTCAACAATAGGCAGGGTCGCAACGTCAATTTGTTCACCCAGCACTGCAAGCTGCTCTTGCGCGGCAGGACGATTGACATCGAGCGACGCCATCATCGACTTTTTGCCGTGCTTTTCTTTCAGCAATTTGGCGAGCTTGGCCGTAGTCGTGGTTTTACCAGAGCCTTGCAAGCCGACCATCATGATGACGACAGGAGGCTTGGCATCCAATTCGAGGCCCGCGACCTCTTCACCGCCGAGCATTTCAGTGAGTTCGTCACTGACGATTTTGACGACCTGCTGGCCCGGCGTAATCGATTTGAGAACTTCTGAGCCGATCGCTTTTTCAGTAACCGTATCGATGAAACGGCGCGCAACAGGCAGGGCGACATCCGCCTCTAGCAATGCAACGCGCACCTCGCGCATGGCATCGCGCACGTCTTGCTCGTTCAGCGCGCCGCGCCCTTTGAGCTTATCAAAGACGCTACCTAAACGGTCGGACAGAGATTCAAACATGGGAAGAACCTTTCGCGATCAAGGGCGCGTTTGCTTGTTCAGCGTGTTTCCGAACCGCAAAACCGGTTCCCACTTTTGCTGGAAACGCTTGAGACCCTTTGAGCTTGTCAAAGACGCTACCTAAACGGTCGGACAGCACGTCAAACATCGTCTTCTTCCTTCCTCAAACGCGGTCGCAACAACTCGGACCGAAAAACATGCAAAAAACGCCGGCGAACGAAACCTCGTTGGCCAGCGTGCGAATTTCCTATCGAGAAACTCGGCTTAATATGTGTGACTGGTGGAGCCTAGCGGGATCGAACCGCTGACCTCAACACTGCCAGTGTTGCGCTCTCCCAGCTGAGCTAAGGCCCCGTACCAGTCATTTTCTGGCGAGCATCGCTGCCCGCCTATCCCCGCGTCTTAGCACGGAGGCGCCGTTTATGGCGGCCCCCGTCAAAACGCAAGCATAAATCTTAAGTCTCAGCTTCGTCGTCATCGCCTTTGCCCTTGGACACGCCAAGGTCATCGTCGCCGCCGAGGTCAACATCATTATCAGGCGAATCGTCCTCGTCATCGATGTTCTCGATGCCTTTGAGCTCATCATCCTCATCATCAGCTAGGTCAGTGTCGGCCTCGCCGTCTTTTTTCTTCTTATCATCCGCGTCGAACGGAATAGGCTGCTTGGATTTGAGCACAGGCTCAGGCGACCATTCTTCCCCGCATTCAATGCAAGTGACCGGCTCGTCCTTACCCAAATCGTAGAAGCGTTCCCCGCATTTGGGGCAAGAACGCTTTGTGCCCCATTCTGGCTTAGCCATCATTCGTGTCCTTAAAGATGTGCCTGCAAAGGTGCAGGATCAAATATTTGAAATGTTCTTTAACGAGCGTTCGTATTCCCGCAAGTCAAGTTCGGGCCGCGCCTTGCCAGAAGGAGGGTGCGCTGTCAAAGACGCTGGGTATTTCATAGCCCTCTTAATTCGGATTTTCGTAACTTGCCTGCGCATCGCTTCACCCCTCTATCCCCGCTAACGGGCCGCTTGCGCGTGCCGGGCGACAAATCCATCAGCCACCGCGCATTGATGTTTGGCGCGCTTGCCGTTGGAGAAAGCCGGATCACCGGCCTGTTAGAAGGCGAAGATGTGCTGGCGACCGCCGCTGCAATGCGCGCGATGGGCGCGTCGATTGAGCGCGATGACAATGGCACTTGGCGCGTTTCTGGCGTTGGTGTTGGCGGATTGCTTCAACCAGCGCTTCCGCTCGATATGGGCAATTCGGGTACATCGACACGGCTCTTGATGGGTTTGATCGCCAGCCATGCCATTACTGCGCAATTCACCGGCGATGCCAGCCTGTCGGGCCGCCCGATGGGCCGCGTGATCACGCCTTTGAGCGAAATGGGCGCGGATTTTGATGCAAGCGAAGGCGGCCGCTTGCCCCTCACCTTGCGCGGCACTTATCCCGCCGTGCCGATCACTTACCGGCTGCCTGTGGCCAGCGCTCAAGTCAAAAGCGCGGTTTTGCTCGCGGGGCTAAATACGCCGGGCATGACAACTGTGATTGAGCCGGTGCCGACCCGCGATCATTCCGAGCGTATGCTGACAGGCTTTGGCGCGCAGTTGGAGGTTGAGGAAACGGGCGCAGAACGCGTGATCCGCATCACTGGTGAGGTCGATCTGAAGCCGCAAAATGTCGAGGTTCCCGGTGATCCATCCTCTGCAGCCTTTTTCATGGTTGCCGCCTTGATTACGCCAGGCAGCGATCTGACCATAGAAAACGTTGGCTTGAACCCAACCCGCGCTGGCCTTGTCGAAGTGCTGATGCAAATGGGCGGCAATATTGAGAAAGTGAACCTGCGCGAAGTTGGCGGCGAGCCTGTTGCCGATCTGCGTGTGCGCCATTCTCAGCTAACCGGCATAGACGTCGATCCGGCGATTGCCCCTTCCATGATTGATGAATTCCCCGTGCTGTTTGTTGCTGCGTCTTTGGCGAAAGGCACCACCACCACGAGCGGTCTCGATGAATTGCGCGTAAAGGAAAGCGACCGATTATCAGCTATGGCTGCAGCGCTGAGTTGTGCAGGCGCCAATGTAGAAGAACGCGAGGACGGCCTGATTATTCACGGCACTGGCGGAGAACCTCTGCGCGGTACAGCAAACTCCCGCACCAAAACGCATCTTGATCACCGTATCGCGATGAGCATGGCGGTTGCCGGGCTCGCAAGCCGTGATGGTGTTGAGGTTGACGATATTGCGCCCATCCAAACCAGCTTCCCCAATTTTATGGAGCTTCTCGAATGCGCCGCTTCCTAATTGTTACTGGGCTATTGTTCGCTGGAAGCCTATGCCTACTCATAATCGCGGAAGAGATGCGAGATGATCCTGTCGATCCCCATAGGAGATCGGTGGTATTGATATTCTGCCTGATTGGCAGTCCAGTCCTTGCAGCAAGAATTTTAAGAAAACCCCGCTGGCAAAGGGAAAAGGAAAGACAGTTACGGGAAGAGAAAGCTTCAAATGATCATCGCGGTTGATGGCCCTACTGCCTCTGGCAAAGGCACTATTTCCAAAGCGCTCGCTGCGCATTTCGGCTTGCCGCATTTGGACACTGGCCTGCTCTATCGCGCGGTTGGCCGCCAAGTGAGCCTGAATGGCGGCGATCCTGACAATCCAGCAGAAGCGTTGGCCGCGTGCGACTTTCCTGACAATCTGATGGCGGATGATATTTTGCGCTCGGAAGGATCAGGCAGCCTCGCAAGCCGCGTCTCCATCCACCCTGCAGTTCGCAAAGCCCTGTTTGAGCGCCAACGCGCCTTCGCCAAACAAGCTGGCGGAGCCGTGCTCGACGGGCGCGACATTGGCACGGTCATCGCGCCGGAAGCTGACGTAAAACTCTTCGTCACCGCCTCCGTGCAATCGCGCGCCGTTCGCCGCCATGCCGAAATGCAGCGACGCGGAGAAAGCTCTACATTGGCAGAAATCGAAGCAGATCTCGCCCGCCGTGATGCCCGCGATATGAACCGCAAGGACGCCCCGCTAAAGCCAGCGAAAGACGCGATCCTGTTCGACACCACAGCCTTTGGCCCAGCCGAAGCCGTGGAAGCGGCGATCGAAGCCGTCTCTAGCAAGATGCGCTAAGGCGCAAACACCTTTACTTTCCCCCGTGTTTCCCCTAGCGGCGCACACGTTCACTAATATCTTCTGATTGAAGCGAACCTGCATGACGGCATTCGGCCCCTTGCAGAACTCGGCCCTCTTGGCCCGCCAGCCCCAGCAATCGTGCCGGGAAGCGGAGAAAGACCTCGGGAAAAACCCGTGGCCGGTAGCAAACAAATACAGGAATTATTCCTCTATGGCATCTGAAGCCAATCCAACGCGCGACGATTTCGAAGCGCTTCTCAACGAACAACTCGGCGGCGCAGGCGACCAAGGCTTTGAAGGCCGCGTCGTTATGGGCACCATTACAGCCATCGAAAACGGCATGGCTGTTATCGACGTAGGCCTCAAATCTGAAGGCCGCGTCTCTCTTAAAGAATTTGCGCGTGGTGATGACGACCACGGCCTCACCGTTGGCGGTGAAGTCGAAGTGTATGTCGACCGCGTCGAAAACTCCGATGGCGAAGCCATGCTCAGCCGCGACCGCGCCCGCCGCGAAGCGGCTTGGGACAAGCTGGAAAGCGAATTTGGCGAAAGCGCCCGCGTCGAAGGCCGTATCTTTGGCCGTGTCAAAGGCGGCTTCACTGTCGACCTCGACGGCGCCGTGGCCTTCCTGCCTGGTTCACAAGTCGACATCCGCCCTGTGCGCGATGTTGCGCCATTGATGGATGTGCCTCAGCCTTTCCAAATCCTCAAAATGGATCGCCGCCGCGGCAACATCGTTGTCTCGCGCCGTGCCGTTCTTGAAGAAACACGCGCAGAACAGCGCAGCGAGCTGATCGACAAGCTGGCCGAGGGTCAAGTGATCGAAGGCGTCGTGAAGAACATTACCGATTACGGTGCATTCGTAGATTTGGGCGGCATCGATGGCCTGCTCCACGTCACCGACATGAGCTACAAGCGCGTCAATCACCC
Organism: uncultured Altererythrobacter sp.; assembly: GCA_937950385.1. Taxonomy (GTDB): domain Bacteria; phylum Pseudomonadota; class Alphaproteobacteria; order Sphingomonadales; family Sphingomonadaceae; genus Erythrobacter. The sequence continues at coordinate 5,570 of CALFEA010000005.1, forward strand.
ATCCGAACTGATCGAAATCGGTCAGACGGTGAAGGTGCAGATCGTTCGCATCAACCAAGAAACACAGCGCATCAGCCTCGGCATGAAGCAGCTGGAAAGCGATCCATGGGACGGCGTTGCAGCCAAATACCCAATCGGCGCGAAACTGTCGGGCACGGTTACCAATATCACCGAATATGGTGCCTTTGTTGAAATCGAATCCGGCATCGAAGGCCTCGTCCACGTTTCTGAAATGAGCTGGACGAAAAAGAACGTACACCCTGGCAAGATCGTATCGACCAGCCAAGAAGTGGATGTTCTGGTTCTCGAAGTCGATTCAGAAAAACGCCGCATTTCGCTTGGCCTGAAACAAGCTCAGGGCAACCCTTGGGAAGAGTTCGCTGACAAGTTCCCAGTGGGCGCTGAAGTCAACGGCGAAGTCAAAAACGCCACCGAATTTGGCCTGTTCATCGGTCTTGATGGCGACGTCGACGGCATGGTTCACATGTCCGACATCGCTTGGGGCATTTCGGGCGAAGACGCTCTGGCGCTCCACCGCAAGGGTGAAGAAGTCAAAGCTGTTGTGCTCGACGTTGATGTTGAGAAAGAGCGTATCTCTCTCGGCATGAAGCAACTCGAAAAAGGCGCTCCTACTGCAGAAGGTGCAAGCAGCGCTGGTTCGCTCAAGAAGGGTCAAACAGCCACTGTTACCGTTCTCGAAGTTCGCGATGGCGGCCTCGAGGTGCAAGTTGGCGAAGACGGCGCGACCGGCTTCATCAAGCGCAGCGACCTTGGCCGTGACCGTGACGAACAACGTCCTGATCGCTTCCAAGCGGGTCAGAAATTGGACGCAATGGTCACCGGTTTCGACCGGAGCAAGAAACCAAACTTCTCTGTCAAAGCGCGTCAAATCGCTGAAGAGAAAGAAGCAGTGGAACAGTTCGGTTCATCCGATTCGGGTGCATCGCTCGGCGACATCTTGGGCGCAGCGCTCAAGAAAGACGAAGAGTAAGCACTCAGCCTTGGCCCTTGCGGGCTGAGACCACGATAAAGAAACGGCCCGCTAGCGCAGATGCGTTGGCGGGCCTTTCTTATTGGCGCGAGTGTGTTAGTTTCGGTGCCATGCTTGAAATTCATCAATTCGAATGCCTGTCCGACAATTACGGATATCTCATCCACGACCCTGCCAGCGGGGAAACCGCCGCCATCGATACCCCCGATGCAAAGGTCTATCTTGCTGAAGCAGAGGCCAAAGGTTGGACGATCACCCAG
>CALFEA010000006.1 GCA_937950385.1 uncultured Altererythrobacter sp.
CTTTGACAGAGAAATTCGCGAAGGCGGATTTGGGGCGCTACACGTTCAAACGTTTTGCCGTGGTTGGCAGTGCAATCGTCGATTTCAATTGCCACAATCTCGGCATGGCGATCATCATCGAGGAAGAGGGCGATGATCCGGAGATCTCTCGCCGCCGCGACAAAAGTCTTGAGAGCGTGGGCATTCGCGTCATGCGTATCCAGGCCAATGATATCAACACCAATATCGATGGCGTGCTGGAGCGGATCACGCTCGGCATGCGGATGCGAATCGGCAATAAGCGCGATGCGCGGCGTGAGCATTGGGAAAACAGCCAGCCTAAGGAGCGCGGTCCTGCGCAGGCAAGCCCTCAAGACGATGTGTCTGAAGATGCAACAGGCAATGAAGCGCAAACACCCACTGACGATGCAGAGCCCCAAGATGCTCCACGTGAAACACCGGCTGAGGAGGAATAGGATATGTTGAGCGTAGCAATGCTATTGGCGATGCAGGAGGCGGGCGATCTTGTGACTGCCCCCAAGCCTGAAGATCCTGAGACTTGGGTGCTGGAATATCCAGCCGTAATTGCGCCATATATTGATGATTATTACGGCTGCCTAAGGTCGCGCGGTCATACCAGCTCTGCGGTGGAAGACCCTATGTTTGAAAATCAACATCGCGCGCACATACCCCTGTGCGTCAAGCGGCTGGAGAAAGCGCAGGCCGCCTCAAATGCTGTGCTGGACGGGCGCAAAGGTTATGCTGAATATACGCCTGAACGCATTGCTGCGACATTCAAAACAATCGAATTTATCCATGTAGCGCGTGGGCGCGACATCGATAATCGGCTGCGCCTGCATCTCGATCAATATGCAACTTATGATCGCGCTTACCAACAGACGCCAGAAGAGGCCGGACGAGGCCAAACGCGAGACGCTACGGTTCCGGAAGCTTCAGAAGAAGCCAAACGGCAAGCGATCGCTCCTAATGACCCCCAAGAAAAAGTGATTTCCAATGCTCAAAATTGACAATCTATCCGCTGAAATCGCCAATGAAGACGGTAACGGTAAAGCGATCCTGAAAGGCCTTTCGCTCGAAGTGAAAGCGGGCGAAGTCCATGCCATTATGGGCCCCAATGGCGCGGGCAAATCGACGCTTTCTTATGTGCTGGGCGGACGTCCGGGCTATGAAGTGACCGGCGGCTCTGTGTCTTTTAATGGCGCAGATTTGCTCGATCTTGAACCGCATGAGCGTGCGGCTGCTGGCTTGTTTCTCGGCTTCCAATATCCGGTTGAAATCCCCGGTGTCTCCAATGTGCAATTCCTGCGCGAGGCACTCAATTCTCAGCGCAAAGCGCGCGGTGAAGAGCCATTGTCGGGCGGTGATTTCTTGAAGCTCGCGCGCGAAAAAGCGGCCTTGCTCAAGCTCGATATGGAAATGCTCAAACGGCATGTGAATGTTGGCTTTTCGGGCGGCGAGAAAAAGCGCGCAGAAATGGTGCAAATGGGTATTCTTGATCCCAAATTTGCAGTGCTTGATGAGACGGATTCCGGCCTCGATATTGACGCCCTGCGGATCGTGGGCGAAGGGATCAATACGATCATGCGTGCTGAGGATAAGGGCGTGCTGTTGATCACCCATTACCAGCGCTTGCTCGACTATGTGAAACCCGACCGGGTCAGCGTGCTGGCCGATGGGCGCATCGTTGCCACCGGCGGGCCAGAGCTGGCTCTGCGGCTGGAAGAAGAAGGTTATGATGCGGTGATGGCGGAAGCGGCGGCATGACCCAAACGGCGATTCTTCCCACCAATAAAGACGAAGCATGGCGCTATGCAGATGCCGATTATCTTAAGCGTGCGGACGTAAACGAACTAACCGTTTGGCGCGAAAGCATTGTGCCTGAAGGTCAGACGATTTGCGAAACCACGCATTTGGCGACAAGCGGTGTGACGCGCCTGCGAGTTCATGTTGAGGCTGGCGGGCGCTATGAACATTTTGCGCTCAATTGTGCCGGAGCCTATGCACGGCTTGAGATCGAAGTGACCTTGGATGAAGGCGCGCATTTCGAATTTGGCGCGGTCACGATTGGCGGCGGTGATACGACACAAGAATTCGTCACCCGCACAATCCACGCCCAGCCGCATGGCACATCAAACCAAGTGGTTCGCGCCGTGCAATGGGGCAAGTCCAGCGGCAATTTCCTTGGCCGGATTGAAGTGGTGAAAGATGCGCAGAAAACCGATGCCGGTATGAACTTCCGCGCGCTTTTGCTGGAACGCGGCGCGTCTGCAAACACCAAGCCGGAGCTGGAGATTTTCGCCGATGATGTCTTGTGCGCGCATGGCGCAGCGATCGGCCAAATGGATGAGGCGGCGGCCTATTATATGGCGGCGCGCGGTATCCCGCCCGAGGTCGCTCGCAAGCTGATGGTGCAGGCGTTTATCGGCGATGCCTTTGCCGCAATGGCGAACGCGGATGAGCGCGATGCGATGATGGAGCAAGCGCTTACCCAATTGGAAGGTGCCGATCTGTGAACGCGCCTTCAACCATTTTGAAACAGCGCGAATTGCGTCTCGACTTCCCCGGCCTAACCACGGCTGAGGGCAAGCGCTGGCATTACCTCGACACCGGCGCCACGGCGCAAAAACCGCAGGCGGTTATCGACGCGATGAGCCGTGCGATGGGCGCTGATTATGCCACGGTTCACCGCGGTGTTTATGCGCGCTCTGCGCAAATGACCTCGGCTTTCGAAGCGGCGCGAACCCGTGTGGCAGGGTTTATTGGTGCTGCCGGCGATACAGAGGTTGTCTTCACCAAGGGCGCGACCGAGGGCATCAACCTCATCGCGCAAAGCTGGGGCGGAGAAAATATCAAGGCTGGCGACCGGATTATGCTGTCGGCTTTGGAGCATCATTCCAATATCGTCCCATGGCAAATGCTGGCGCAGCGCGTAGGCGCACACATCGACATTTGCCCGCTGACAGAGGATCACCGGATCGATCTCGATTGGTTAGAGGCGAACTTGACTGAGCAGCATAAGCTCGTCGCGCTTGCCCATGTCTCCAATGTTTTGGGCAGTATTCTGGGCGCGAAGCGGGCGGCGAAAGCCGCGCATAATGTTGGCGCGAAATTGCTGCTGGATGGTTGCCAATCCGCGCCCCGCATGCGCCTCAATATGGCAGAGCTGGATTGCGATTTCTTCGTCTTTTCCGGCCATAAATTATACGGCCCAACCGGAATTGGCGTGCTGTGGGCGCGGCAAGAAATCCTAGATGCAATGCCCCCCTATCAAGGCGGCGGCGCGATGATTGACCGGGTTACTTTTGAACGCTCCACCTATGCGCCGGCCCCGCAAAGGTTCGAGGCAGGGACGCCAATGATCACCGAGGCCATCGCATTGCATGCCGCGATTGATTA
>CALFEA010000007.1 GCA_937950385.1 uncultured Altererythrobacter sp.
TTATTGCCGGGGTAAGTGAAGCTTTCGATGAATGGATTGCCAGCGGTTTCGCCTGCGTCTTTCATCGCTTGGAACACCGGGCTTTCCGATAGCTTCAACCGCATCCATAGCGAAATACCGAGAAGGATGATCGACAATAGAAACGGTACGCGCCAGCCCCAATCACGAAAAGCTTCTTCTGGGATCAGGAAGCGGCACGCGAGCACGACAGCGATCGACAGGACAAATCCGCCAACAACGCTGGCTTGGATAAAGCTGGTGTAAAAGCCGCGTTTTTCTGGCGGTGCATGTTCTGCCACGTAAATCGCCGCGCCGCCATATTCACCGCCCAACGCGAGCCCTTGAATAACCCGCAAAAGGATAATGATAATCGGGGCGGCAATGCCGATTGTCTCAATGCTGGGGATCAGGCCAACGCCTGCGGTGGCAATACCCATCAATGTCACGGTGACAAGGAAGGTGTATTTGCGCCCTAGCCTATCGCCCAAAAAGCCAAACAGGATCGCGCCAATAGGCCGAAAGGCAAAGCCGATCGCGAAGGTCGACCACACGAGCAGCAGCCCAAGGGTTTCATTATCGGTGGCGTAGAACACATCCTTGAGAATGTAAGCGAGCGTTCCGTAGATGAAGAAATCATACCATTCAAAAACGGTACCCGCAGAGCTGGCACCGATGACAAGCTTGATTTCATTTTCGCTTGGCTCGCGCATTTCTGCTGTTTGAGCGATGTCTGACATAATTCCCCCGAAAATATCGTTTTCTTATGCCTGCCTTAGCTTCCAGCAGCGTTCATGGAAAGTGCCCCTAATGCAGCTTGCCACGGCAAAAGCAGTGCGCCATGGCGCCCGGCATGCGGCAGCACGGGAAGCAGAGCGTTAAAGCCGGGCCATTCAGGCGCAAAATTGCCTGTTTTCAACCAGCTTTCAATCTGAGTGAGCGCGCGCTGGATGTCTGATAAGGTGCGCCCTTTGATATCCATTGCCATTATTGCAGCGGCGGCTTGACCAACGGCGCAGGCAGAAACTTTGCAACCAATGCGCTGAGTGCCGCCATTTTCTTCTAACGCGGCACCGACCGCGACTACGCTGCCGCAAGTGCGGGAACGCGCCTCAAATTGAAACGGCAAATCACTGGTTAGCGGGAAATTGGCCAGCTGTGTGGCGAGGCCTAGCAATTGCGGCGAGTAGAGCTTGGCTGCCGCAGGCTTTCGGGCAGACGCATCCACCGCTTCACTCACTACTGGCTTCGTTTTGTTCACGAAGCGCAGCGCGGCGTTCTGCAATTAGTGTTACTAGGCTGCGTGATCCAGCATCAACCACTGGATATGTGCGTGCCGTCGTGATCCAAACCGGACGGCCTTTATAGCCCCAAATACTGTCATAGCCCAAGGCAAGCACGGAAAAGGCGAAGATAGCGATCAGCGTCCCCTTCACTGCGCCAAACCCAAAGCCCAAAACGCGGTCAATTGGCCCCATCACAGAATTGCGCGAGGACTCGCCGACATTACCCGCGATCAATTTCATCGCGGCATAAGGGATCAACAGCAAAAGAACAAAGGCCAGCAATGATGTGGCGGGCTCTGTATCAAGGTAACTACGCAGGGCCTCTGTCAAAGGCTTGTGCAGATAGAAAATCGCGAATGCAGCCAGAATCCAGGCCGCCAATGAAAGGACTTCTTGCACGAGCCCGCGCATGAAGCCGCCGATCGCAGCCACCGCCACGATAATCAAAACGATGATATCAAACCCTGTCATTACATTTGCTGATTATGCTGATCCCATGATCCGGTCAACGAGGTTTGAAACTTGTTTGATCGCGCCATATTCAAGTTTTGCCGTTTTTACCTTGCTGTCAGGCGGTCCAAAGCCCTTGCCAAAGCCCAGTTTTGCCGCTTCTTTTGTCCGCAAATCTGCGTGCGACACGGGCCGCACTTCGCCTGCCAATGACAATTCGCCGAACCACACACTTTGCGCCGGCAAAGGTTTATCGGCCAGCGCTGATACCAATGCAGCGGCAACTGCCAAATCTGCGCCGGGGTCTGACAATCGGTAGCCGCCTGCAATGTTCAAATAAACTTCAGCTGAGCTAAAATTAAGCCCGCAGCGCGCTTCCAAAACGGCGAGCAACATGGCCAAGCGGCTGTTTTCCCAGCCAACAACAGAGCGCCGCGGCGTTGCGCCCGATTGCAACCGAACGATCAGCGCCTGAATCTCCACTAGCACGGGCCGTGTGCCTTCCAATGCGGGAAACACAGCGCTGCCCGCCAGCGGTGCATCGCGGCCTGATAAGAACAGCATGGAGGGGTTGGAAACCTCTGTCAGCCCTTCGCTCTCCATCGAGAAAACGCCAATTTCATCCACCGCGCCAAACCGGTTCTTAAGCGCGCGCAAGATGCGGTATTGATGGCTGCGTTCGCCTTCAAAGCTCATCACAACATCGACCATATGTTCTAAAACGCGCGGGCCAGCGATATTACCGTCCTTGGTCACATGGCCAACCAGAACCAGCACGGTTCCCGCCTCTTTCGCGTACCGAATCAGTTCCAGCGCACATCCGCGCACTTGGCTGACCGTGCCCGGCGCACCTTCGATGGTGTCAGAATGCATGGTTTGGATGGAATCGATCACCAACATATCGGGCGCGCCCATTGAACCCAAAGTGGTGAGGATATCGCGCACCGATGTTTCCGAAGCCAATTGCAGCGGCGCATCCGCCAAGCCCAATCGCGAAGCCCGCATGCGGACTTGTCCCACCGCTTCCTCGCCGCTGACATAGACGACATTGCCGCCATTTTTTGCAATCCGTGCCGCCGTTTGGAGGAGCAGCGTCGACTTACCAATTCCTGGATCACCGCCCATCAATATTGCAGAACCGGGCACAAGCCCCCCGCCCAATGCGCGGTCGAATTCTGCGGAACCTGTGGGGCGGCGTGTCGGCAATTGCGTTGGCGCGTCCAAGGGCACAAATTTCACTGCACGCCCGCCGCTTGATAAGTCGTGCTTCTGGGAAAACACCGTTGCTGGCGCTTCTTCGCTCAGAGTATTCCATTCTGCGCAATCGGGGCATTGCCCTTGCCATTTTTGCGAGACACTGCCGCAAGATGCGCAGACATAACGTTTTTTAGACTTAGCCATGCACAGGCTTTAATCAGAACATAAGTGGAACGCAATTGCATTCGGGAAATATCCCCCTATTCAAAGCATGATGCGCCAAAAAGAACTCCGTCTTGCCCTCGTTTGTTACGGCGGCGTCAGCCTTGCGGTTTATATGCACGGCGTCACCAAAGAAATCTGGCATTTGGCACGGGCGAGCCGCGATGTGCACGAGGGCGCGCTAGCAAAGGGCGGCGTTGGTGATGTGTACCGCGATTTGCTGGAAACAATTGCTGATCGGCATGAGCTAAAACTGCGCTTCATGCCCGATATTTTGACCGGCGCGAGTGCAGGCGGGATCAATGCGGTGTTTCTTGCTCAGGCGATCCATTCGGGACAATCGCTGGAGCCGCTAACCAATTTGTGGCTGGAAAATGCAGACATTGACGAACTTGTTGATCCTGCAGCGGAGCCATTGTGGCGATATGCCAAAATATGGGCCCAGCCTTTGGCGGAATGGGTTCTGCGGCGGCCGGGCAATGCGGTTAGTGAAAGCGTCGCGCCCGAAACCCGCAGCGAGGTGCGCAAAAAGGTCTCCAAATTGGTGCGTAGCCGCTGGTTTAGCCCTCCCTTCTGTGGCCCCAATTTCAGCGCTTTGTTGTTTGATGCTCTGACGGCGATGCAGGATAGTGAAGTTGAAAAGCCTCTGCTTCCGCCCGATCATCCGATTGATTTGTTTGTGACTGCCACCGATTTTCGGGGCCATTTGGAATTGTTGCGGTTGAACACGCCGCCGGTGGTGGAGGAAACAGAGCACCGCTTGCCAATTTCATTCACCAGCAGAACGCCGCGACTGGCTGGTGCGGGTATTACCAATCTGTTGGAGCTGACAATGGCGGCGCGTTCCACCGCCAGCTTCCCCGGCGCTTTCCCGCCTTTGCAATTGGCAGAGATTGATGCGTTGGCCGCTGAGCGCGGGCATGAATGGCGGGGACGTGAGGCCTTTTTAGAACGGATCATGCCGATCCATCTTCGCGAGGGAACTGAAGATAGCATATCGCTGATCGATGGCTCTGTGTTGGTCAATGCGCCCTTTGGCGGGGCAACCGATGCGCTTGCAGGGCGCTCTGCTCAGCGCGAAGTTGACCGCCGCTTTGTATATATTGATCCGCGACCCGACCGTTTCGGCACGATCCGCGAGGAAGTGGGGCGTCCGGTTGGGTTCTTCGCGGCAATCTTTGGTTCGCTTTCCACGATCCCGCGCGAGCAACCGATCCGCGACAATTTGGAAGAATTGGAACAGCAATCGCGCGAAGCAGAGCGGATGAAGCGGATTGTCGCAGGCCTGCGCCCAGAGGTTGAAGCCGCGGTTGAGAAGCTGTTTGGCCGCACGCTGTTCCTCAATCGGCCATCCCCTGCCCGTCTAAAAAACTGGCGCAAGAAAGCGCAGCAAGCCGCCGCTGAGCAAGCAAGCTATGCCTATCATTCCTATGCGCAGACGAAATTCTCCAGCATAATTGAGCGCCTTGCCGGGGCGACTTTGAAAGCTGCGCCGCAATTGGGTTTGCCGGATTCCAGCCCGATTGAAGACGCGTTTCGGCGCGAGCTGGAAGCGCGCGGCTTGGTGTCATTGGCCGAAGCCTCTGGCGGCGCAAATGAAGAAGCTATCGCCTTTTTCAAAGCGCATGACATTGGCTTTCGCTTGCGCCGTTTGCGGCTGCTGGCGCGCCGACTTTCGCGCGATTGGGAGCGTGATCCGACGATTTCTGATGATGCTCTCGATCTGGCGCGGGAGACTATTTACGAGCTGCTTGGTCTCTATTTTGAGCGTGAGAAAATAGAGCGCCTGGGCGATGAATTTGGCGCATTATCGGCCAATTGTTTGGTCAATCCGGGCGCTGTGTTAGACCATCTGGCAGCATCGCGCGATCTTTCTAGTGCTGATGACTATGCCGAGGAATTGCTAGCTCAAGCGCTTGAGAAGATGCCGAAATCCTTGAGGCGGCGAATGCTGCTGACGTATCTTGGTTTCCCATTTTACGATGTCGCAACATTCCCGCTGATCCGTAATAAGGGCCTGACGGAATATGATGCGGTGAAGATTGACCGCATCTCGCCCGATGACGCGCGCTCCATCCGTGAAGGCGGAACGCGTGCCACATTGAAGGGCACGGAATTCTATAATTTTGGCGCGTTTTTCAGCCGCGATTACCGCGAGAATGATTATCTTTGGGGGCGCCTGCATGGGGCCGAACGTATGGTCGATTTGATCTGCTCAACGCTCGACGATCCAATGCCCGATGCGCTTTGCTCTGGATTTAAAAAGCGCGCTTTCCTTGCAATTATGGATGAGGAATTGTCCGCAGGACGCTGCTCAAAACGGCTGATCAAGCAGCTACGGGCAGAGATTGTGGAGCGGCTCAGCTAGGCAGTTTGGGCTGTGAGGCCAGATGAGGCCAAACGAGGCCAAAGCCGAGATGGTCCCAGATCACCCGCTTCAGTCGAGGCTACGCCACACTGCACCGACAAACGCATCAGCGCTGATAAAGCCCTCGCCGCGTTCAAAACTGGCCAAGGGTTTCTGCGCTTGCGCATCTTCTAAACTGGTGCCCGAATTTTTCAGAGCTTTGATCCGAGTGACCGCTTCACCAACAACATTGCGGTAAGCGATCAGTTCTGCGCGATTGGACATTGGACCATGGCCAGGAATGACTTTGGTCTCGCCGTCCATCATCGAAATTGCGCTGTCGATTGAGAAAAGCAAATGCTCAACATCGCCGCCCGAATTTGTATCGACAAACGGCCAACCGGAAATCTTGAAATAGAGATCGCCCATGTGGACTACGTTTTTCTCTCGCCAGCGTACAATGCTATCACCGTCTGTGTGGCCGCCGCCGAGGAAGAT
>CALFEA010000008.1 GCA_937950385.1 uncultured Altererythrobacter sp.
CGAATTCCGCGCGGGGTAAGGCCGCCCAATTTGTCGATGCTTTCAATCGCTTTTTCCAGCACATCATCACCGACTTTGCCGGTGCCATGCGTATCAACATAGAGCGACAGCGGCTGAGGCACGCCAATCGCATAAGCGAGCTGGATCGTGCAGCGCGCAGCAAGGCCGGCAGCAACGATATTCTTAGCAAGATAGCGCGTGATATAGGCGGCTGACCTGTCCACTTTCGTCGGGTCTTTACCGCTAAACGCGCCGCCGCCATGGGGGCTTGCTCCGCCATAGGTGTCGACAATAATCTTGCGCCCAGTAAGGCCTGCGTCCCCATCAGGTCCGCCAATTTCAAACGCGCCAGTTGGGTTGATGTGCCACACTGTCTCACCCGTGATGAAGCCTGCTGGTAGCACATCTGCCACGGCCGCTTTCACATAAGCTTTCAGCTCAGCCTCTTTGTCGCCGCTGTCATAGCCTTTGCCATGCTGGCTGGACACAACGATCGCGGTACAAGCCACTGGCTTACCATCGACATAGCGAAGGGTGACTTGGCTCTTGCTATCAGGCTCTAGGAATGGGGCTGCACCAGAATGACGATCAGCGGCCAATCGCGCGAGAATCTTGTGACTGTAATCCAATGTCGCCGGCATCAAATCGGGCGTTTCATTGGTGGCATAGCCGAACATAATGCCCTGATCGCCAGCACCTTCGCCAGCGTCTGCATCTTTATTGCCGCCTTCATCCACGCCCTGGGCGATCTCTACCGACTGGCCGTGAAGGTGGTTTTCGAAGGTCAGCGTTTCCCAATGGAAACCGTCTTGCTCATATCCAATATCTTTGACCGTCTGGCGCACAACCGCTTCAATCTCAGCTAGCGCGCCATCAACCCATTTGTCATTTTCAAAAACGCCCTTGCAGCGGATTTCGCCAGCCAAAACCACGCGCTGCGTTGTTGTCAGCGTTTCACAAGCGACCCGCGCTTCTGGATCTTTGGAAAGAAACAAGTCCACAATCGCGTCAGAAATTTGGTCAGAAACCTTGTCCGGATGGCCTTCAGAAACGCTTTCAGAGGTGAACAAATATTCGCTACGCATGTGGATGTCTTTCAAACGGATATAAGGATGTCTTTATGTCTTGATGAGCGCTCTATACCGCGCGGCAGCGTAACGCAACAATCGATATGATCATCAAGAGCGCGGCCCAGCCTAAAGGCAGACTATTGCCTGCGCGTGCAAACCAAGTAGGGGCTTTTGCGGGCGGGATAAATCCGCTGATACCGCCATCAACACCGCTCGGAATATGCTGACGAACCATCCCGTCGACATCCACCACCGCGCTGATCCCATCAGTGGTAGAGCGCAAAACAGGCAATCCTTCCTCGATTGCCCGCATACGCGCTTGGCCCAAATGCTGCGGGGGGCCCCAGCTACCAAACCAACCATCATTGCTCGGATTGAAGATATAGTCGGGCCTGTTTGCGCGGTCGACGACTTGCCCGGAGAACACGATTTCATAACAGATTTGAACGCCCGCCTTACCGTATTCGCCCGCATCAAATGTCTGGGCCCCAGGGCCTGGAATAAAGTCAATCGATCCTGCAACCAAACGCGTTGCGCCGAGTGGCTCAAGCAACCAGCGCAAGGCGAGATATTCACCATAAGGCACCAAGTGCGATTTGGCATAGCGCGGGCCAAGATTGCCCTCACCATCAATGGTCGTCACTGCATTATAGGCACCAACCACAGTCTGGCGGCCCATTTTCTCACCAATCTCCAGATCCACCACGCCCAGCATCACCTTGGCATTGGAGCCGATCGTCGCCCCAATTCTCTGCCGTGAAAACTCAGGATCTGCGCCAATGGTTCTTTGATTGTAATAGCGCTGAGGGTAACCATCACGCAGGTAATCGGGCACTGCGGATTCGGGCCAAAAAACGATCCGTTTCGGGTTTGCCGGATCGTAACTATGCTCAGCCAAGCGCCCGAAATGCTCTTCAAACTTATGCCCTGCGTCGCGCTCCTCTTGCGGAATATTGGGCTGCACAAGAGTATAGCGCACGCTGCCTTCTGCCGCTGTTTGCCCGGCGAAATTGCCCGGCACAAACATTTGCACCACAACCGCCACTGCCAATGCAAAGCCGAGCAGCCATTGGCGTTTCTCCATTGTCCACAAAGCCGCACCCGCGATCAGAACTGCGAAACCGGAAAGTGCATATGTGCCCAGCCATGGCAGCAATTTAGCGATACCCGGTGCATCCCATCCGCCCAAAAGCGCAAGGCCCAATGGCGGCCAAGGATAGCCGGTGAAGACCCAGCTTCGCAGCCATTCCGTTACAATCCAAAGGCTGGCAAATAGCATTGCAAAAGCGAGGGTGGAGGCGCTTTTGCCCTTATCCAAACGCTGCGAAATCTCATATGTGATGAGTGCCGCCAAAGCTGGATAAATTGCCAGGTAAAGACACAATAGCGGCACAGCGAGCCAGCCCAAAGTCTCAGGCATTTTCGCTTGAAAGGTGAAGGCTGTGGCGATCCAATTGTTCGCCAATGTCAGATGCGCCCAGCCAAACAGATAGCCAATCAGCGCTGCATCCTTGCGCGTATCGGCGCGGCGCAGCAAAGCGATAAGGCCAGCAATGCCAAAAAGGGTCAGGGGCCAAAGGCCAAGCGGCGGATAGCCCGTGGCTGCAATCAGACCGAGTAATAAAGCCGTGATACGCGGGTGCGCCAATATGCTGCCCCAAAAACCTTCAGGTGAGCGGTGCAGCGATTGGCGCTGTGCTTTCCGCCTAGCTCTGCGCGGCGAAATAGACGGCGATTGGCTGGCAGTTTCGGTCATTTATATGCCCTATTTCCAGCCATCAACGCCTGCAAAATCTAGCCTATTCAGCCGCCTCGGCACTATCCGCATCGCCATCAGTGCTAATCGCAGGAGGCAGAACGCCGACATCAATCCCATCATCAGATTTTGCTGGCTTCTTACGCGGTGCACGCACTACCTTAGCCCGCGGTTTTGGCTCAGCGCCGCCTTCCGTTTTGGCGGGTTCTTTTCGCGCGCGCGGTGCTCGTTCTGTGCGGGCGCGGCGCGGTTTCGCAGGCTTGTCACCTTCGGGTGCATCACCGGACATATCTACCGCATCGCCTTCGGAGCCAATCTCGCCCTGTTGCGAGCCAGCAACGCGTTCATCGCGCCCTTCATCTCGGCGGTTATCGCTGCGATTATCGTTGCGGTCATTGCGGTTGCGCGGACGACGGTTGCGACTGTCATCTCGGCCATCTTGGCCATCACGGTTATCTTCATTTCGCGCATCATTTCGGTTTTCGCCGCGATCATCACCCCGATCGTCTCCGCGCCCTTCATTGCGTTTGGCGCGCGCCTCGTCCTGAAGCGCTTTATTATCGGCGATCACGCGCTGATAGTGATCCGCAAATTGCAGGTAATATTCGGCCTGAACGCGGTCGCCGTGATGCTGCGCATCTTGAGCCAGCTTCTTATATTTATCGAGCAATTGCGGCGCATTTCCGCGCGCACGGCTATCGATACGATTGAGCTGATTACCGCCACCACCTTGGTTACGATTATTGTTACCACGGCCGCGGCGACGATTATTATTACGGTTATTATTCAATGGAGAGCTCTTCCTCATCCCAGCTTTACGCGCTCGTCGTTCAAACTATTGTCACGATCAAGGGCGCATATTTACCCGCAAAGCCAAGCAGCGATTGCGTCGCCGACCCTTTAGCAATTTGCGGAGCTTAGCTTGCCGATCAGACCATGCTGACTGAAAGCTTGATTTAAGAGTTAGCCGCCGGATTCGCTTTTGCCAAGCCCCTTTTGCATTGCCGGCTGAACGCTCCACAATTTGGCGCTATTGTTTGACGGCCAAAACCAAGCAGCGTGGGCGGCCGGCAAGATCGTGTTTCAGCTGCACAGCAAAGCCTTCTTTTGCCGCGATTTCGGTGACCATCTCGGCCTGTCTATGCCCGATCTCCAAGATAGCCTTGCCGTCTGCTTTCAGAATATTTCCCAATTGCGGAATAATAATGCGGTAATCGTCGAGACCGTCAGCTCCGGCGAACAGAGCCTCCGATGGTTCGAACTGCCGCACATCTGGCTCCAGATCCGCTTCATTTTCAACATAAGGTGGGTTGCACAGGATGAGGTCGAACACAGGCAGATTGTAACTCCAACCTGGCCGTCCCCAATCCCGTTGCAGCAGACCCAGACGATCGCCCAAACCCAAGCGATGCGCATTTGACTGGGCAATTTTCACCGCCTTGGCTGACACATCTATTGCAATGCCGAGTGCATTTGCTCGTTCTGCCAAAAAAGTCAGCACAAGCGCGCCTGACCCTGTGCCCATATCGAGCACGCGGACGTCATGCGGTACAGCTTCTAGGGCGGCCTCAATCAATATTTCGCTATCATCGCGCGGGATCAAGACGCCGTGCTCTACGTCAAAACGGCGCCCGTAAAACTCGGTATGGCCCGTAATATAAGCGACAGGTTCGCGAGCGGCGCGGCGCGAGATAAGGTCCTGAAACTCCGCGGGTTCCTCTGCATTTATATGCCGCAGCAGCATGTCCGAGCGGCTGACATCCAGCGCATGAGCCATCAGCAATTCGGCATCCAAACGCGCGGTATCAGATGTCTTGGAAAGGCGCTCTGCCGCGTCCCTCAAAGCCTGCGCAATTGTCACTCGTTAAGCGCCGCCAAACGCTTCGCCTCATCCTCGGATATCAGCGCATCGACGAGCTCGCGAAGGCCGCTGCCTTGGATGATTTCATCAAGCTTATGCAAGGTCAGGCCGATACGGTGATCGGTGACGCGGCCTTGCGGGAAATTATAAGTACGAATGCGCTCTGAGCGGTCACCGCTACCGACCATGGCTTTGCGCGCCTCGGCCTCGGCCCCTTGTGCCTCGTCTCGCATTTTCTCGTAGAGCCGAACGCGCAGCACTTGCATCGCTTTTTCTTTGTTCTTGTGCTGGCTGCGCCCGTCCTGACAGGTGACCACCAAACCGCTGGGTTCGTGAGTGATCCGCACGGCGCTGTCGGTTGTATTGACGTGCTGACCGCCCGCGCCCGATGCCCTGTAAGTGTCTATTTTCAAATCCGTATCATTGATCTGAACGTCAACCTCATCGGGTTCTGGCAAAACCGCGACAGTAGCTGCCGATGTGTGAATACGCCCGCCGCTTTCGGTAACCGGCACGCGCTGGACACGGTGGACGCCGCTTTCAAACTTGAACTTCGCAAACACGCCCTTGCCGCGCACATTGGCGATGATTTCTTTGAAGCCGCCAACTTCGCTCGCGCTCATGGAGACAGGTTCCACTTTCCAGCCGTTTTCGGCAGCAAACCGTTCATACATGCGGAACAAATCGCCTGCGAACAAAGCCGCCTCATCGCCTCCTGTGCCCGCCCTGATTTCCAGCATGGCAGGGCGCTGATCGGCGCTGTCTTTGGGCAACATGGCGAGCGCCAATGCGCGTTCTTTATCGGGCAGAGAGCTGCGGATCGCGGCGAGTTCTTCCTCCGCCATCGCCTTCATTTCCGGATCGCCAAGCATTTCATTGAGGTCAGCAATTTCCGCATGTGCCGCCTCCACTTCAGCGGCGACCTGCGCAACAGGTTCAAGCTCTGCATAGTCGCGGCTGGCCTGCACAAAGGCGTCGCCCTCCAACGTGCCAGAGGCCATGCGGGCTTCTAATTCAGCAAAACGCTGGGCGATTTGTCGGAGGCGTTCTGGGGGGATTTTCATGCGAGAACTGACTCGATCTCACTCTGCCGCTCGCCCTGAATTTTCACACTTTCGCTTGAAACAAACGAGACGATACTTCTTGCATCCATCTTCTGCGCCTTAGTGAACCGCTTACGCTCGCTTCCGGTTGCAATCATGTCCGCGCTGAAACCCTCAGCCCTAAGCTTGCTAAGCGCTTTGGTCGCTTCACCCAGCATGGCATCATTTTCGACCACAACAACAATGTCAGGGCGATCCGCTTCCCGCTCACCCACCAACATCGCCAACCGCTCAATGCCCGCCGCCCAGCCAACCGCTGGTGTTGCCGGTCCGCCAAGGCTCTCCATCAAACCATCATAACGTCCGCCGCCAAGAACGGTCGATTGCGCGCCCAAAGCATCGGCTGCCGCAGAACCCTCATCAGGAATAAATTCAAACGCCGTATGCCGGTAATAATCGAGCCCGCGCACAAGGCTTTCTGCGCGCTTGAATTCCACGCCCGCAGCTTTGAGGCCCGACTTCACATCCTCAAAGAAAATACCCGCTTCATCAGACAGAAACTCATCGATTCTGGGCGCATCGGCGAGAAACGCTTTGTCGCGCCGGTCCTTACTATCAAGGATACGCAGAGGGTTCTTCTCAAGCCGCTCCTGCGAATCCTCGGACAAATCGCCGCGCACTTTGCTGAAATATTCAATCAAAGCCGCGCGCCATGCCCCGCGTGTCTCGCCATCGCCCAAAGTGTTGAGCTGCAAAGTCACGCCGGAAATCCCAAGCTCGCGCAAAAGCTGATCGGCCATGGCTAGCAATTCCACATCGGCTTGCGGTTCGCCCGCCCCAATAATCTCCGCATCGATTTGATGGAACTGGCGATAGCGTCCCTTTTGCGGGCGTTCGTAACGGAACAATGGCCCGTGGGTCGCCAGCTTCAGCGGCGCATGCTGCTGCCAACCGTTCGTCAAATAAGCGCGGGCAATACCGGCGGTAAATTCGGGGCGCAGCGTCAGCGATTCTCCGCCGCGATCCTCAAATGAGTACATTTCTTTAGAGACCACATCGGTGGTCTCGCCGATTGCGCGGGCGAAAACCTCGGTCTTTTCAAACACCGGCATTTCCGCGCGGCGGAAGCGGTATAATTTGCGCACACGCTCAAAAGTTTCGACGACATGCGAGAAAGCTTCCGCATCGGGTCCGAAAATATCTTGAGTGCCGCGTATCGCTTTTGGTGTGTTGTTTGCCATGATGGCAATGCGCCTAAAGGGTCAAAGCGCTTGCCGCAATATGCCAGCGGCGTTAATGGCCGCGGCATATGGA
>CALFEA010000009.1 GCA_937950385.1 uncultured Altererythrobacter sp.
CTTGCTATTGCCGCCTGTGTCGCCCGCTTCATCCAGCGCGGATGCAAAATTGGCGAACATTTGCGCGGTGTCGAGATCGTCAATTTCGGTTTCAGTGTATGTCGTCTCGATAGTGCCAAGCGCTTGCTGCGCCTGCCAATAGGAATCGGCCACGACCGCAACAAAATCACCCATGTTGAGGATTTGCAGCACACCGTTCATCGTCTTTGCGGTGCTCGGATCGATCGATGCGACCTGCGACCCGACAACAGGACAAGCCTTGATCGCGGCATAGCGCAAGTCCTCGCCCTCTGGTCCGCCGTCGATCCCGAACATAGCCGTGCCATCCACTTTGAGCGGAATATCTTTGCGCGGGGCGGGCGTACCCATCAGCTTAAATTCGCTGACGTCTTTGATCTTGGGCGCTCTGGGAAGTTCCTGCGTAGCAGCCGCAGCTGCCATCGCTGAATAGGGTGCGGATTTGCCGGAGCCCGCGTGGCTTAGCATTGCATTCTTAGTCGTAATCTCAGCGGCGGGCACATCCCATTCTTGCGCCGCTGCAGCCACCAGCATTTCGCGCGCCGCAGCACCAGCGATCCGCATACCGTTTTGTCCGGTTGATCGTACCGAGGAACTTCCGCCGGTAATATAGGCGCTGGCTAGTTTCGCGATTTGGGTGAATAGGCCGTCATAGGTTGGCTCCATAAAGCTGACGGCATTGGGCTTGTCTGGCAAAGTGCCGGGCCCAACAAACAGGCGAGCGGCATGCTGCGAGACATAATTGCCATCCGCTGGCGCATCCATCACCCGGACATTGTCCCAATTTACATCCATCTCATCCGCCAGCATTTGCGCGATGGTAGAATTTGCACCCTGCCCCATCTCGCAATGCGGAACGATAGCCGTGACCAAATTGTCAGCGCCGATTTTCACCCAGCTATTGACCAAGGCTTCGCCTTCGCCGCCAGCTACGATTGACTTCAATTTACCGACCGGATTGCCGCTGCGCACAGCGACACCCACGATCAAAGCCCCGCCTGCAAGTGCGCCCGCACCCATAAATCCGCGCCGCGTCCATTTGGCAGCTTTGCTGCGCTGCGGCTTTGTGTCTGCCCCTTCGCTCATGTTGCAGCCTCCTCATCTGACGCTTGACCTGTTGCAGGCTCGATCCCGGCGGCAACTTTGATGGCCTTGCGAATGCGGCCATACATGCCGCAGCGGCAGACATTGCCTTTCATATAAGCGTTGATCTGTTCATCGCTTGGCTGGGGCGTTTCGCGCAATAAAGCGGTGGCCGACATGATTTGACCGGATTGGCAATATCCGCATTGCGGCACTTGCTCGCTAATCCATGCCTGCTGAACATTGGTGAGCGTGCCATCCTCATCAGCGAGCCCTTCAATCGTGGTAATCGCTTTGCCCTCGGCCGCAGATATCGGCGTGGAGCAACTGCGGATTGGCTTGCCATCCAAATGGACGGTGCAAGCCCCGCATTGAGCAATGCCGCATCCAAATTTAGTGCCCGGCATCGCCAACTTTTCGCGCACCACCCATAGGATTGGCATTTCCGGATCGGCGTCAATCTCTTGCAGCTTACCGTTTACACTAATGCTGACCATTGCTCGAAATCCTTACTCATCGCAGGAGGCCGCTTTGGGCCTCACAAAGTTTTTTGCAGCAACTTATGGGGCGGTGGCTAATCGCCCCATAAGTGGCCTGTTAGGATGCAGAATTTGCCACCATATCGCGTTGCAAAGTGCGGCCTGCGAGAAGGTAATGCAGCGCAGCCCAGCCATAAAGACAGCTGAAGATGACGATGGACCATTGCAATCCGCGTGCCTCAGCGCTGGAACACGCTTCCATCGCTCCCAATTCCGCACCGCCCAGTGCCGATTTCGCCTCTGCGGTCAGCGAAAGGAGCGGCTTACACGCCTCCAGCGTTAGCCCGAGTGATTGCCCATCAAGGAACGTCGTCTTCAAAACGGTCGAGAGCACGCCAATTACTGGCGGGCCAAGGCCGTATCCCAGCAAGTTCACCACAAACAAAGTGATCGCAACCGATGTTGCGCGCATCCGGCTGTCGACCACCCCGCCCGAGACGGCATACATGGGCCCGAGGTAGAAATAATGGATCATCGCCGCGACCATCAACGCAGGCACAGCCAGCCACAAATTGGGCATCAGGAAACCAAAGGCGTAAAGCGGCACAGACGCTGCCATGCCAATAGCAGGCAGCCATGAAAGCGCATTGGGATGCTTTTGCGACATCTTATCAGCTAGCCAGCCAGAGCTGAACACGCCAATCGCAGCCATCAGCCCCAGGACAACCCCGTAAAGCAAGGAAGCTTCTTGGATCGTAAGGCCATGCGTTCGCAGCAGGAATGATGTGGTGAACTGCCCCACACCATAACCAACGAAAGAGGCAATTGTCGCGCCCGCTACAATATGGCGATAGGCTGGCTTCTTGGCCAAAACAGCCAGCGCTTCTTTGAAACTTGCTTTCTCAAGCCCCTGAAGCGCAGCCGGATCGGTATAGCCGCGCGGCGGTTCTTTCACTGTGCGCCATACGATCAGTGACAGTAGTAAGCCGGGCACTCCGCAGACAACAAACGCAACACGCCAGCCTTCAACTTG
>CALFEA010000010.1 GCA_937950385.1 uncultured Altererythrobacter sp.
TTGAGCAATGCGTGCCCGCCCAGATGCGCGTCCCACCATGCGTAGTGGCCGCGCGGATAGTGGTGCACGGCCATATCCACTCCGCCATGGTTTTTGCGGTCGGCTTGAACATCGCCCTCAATGCCGAGGCTGAGGATGGTGGCGGGGCCATCTGTGGGCGTTTTTACAAAGGCGCTTTGCTCATCGCCGCGAAAGGCGCGGGCTTGGCCAACACAAATGGCTTCGACTTTGCCTTCGACTTTGCAATCGTCAATCATGGTGCCTTCACTGTCATTGCGATCCAGTCGCGCATCGTACCATCTGCACCTTTGCCGCGATAGACTTCTGAGGATAGGGTCGTGAACCCTGCTGCAGCATAAACATTTTCAAGATCATCAGCGCTGGGAAAATTGCCCCAGCGGCCCAGCAAATCGCGGCCCTCTCCATTGCCCAGCTTAAAGTTGGCGAAGTGGAGACTTGCGGGTCTCAGCGCCTTGCGGATCGCACTCAGAATGTCTGGCAGATCATTCCACGGCGCATGAAGCAGGCATGCGTGTGCCCACACTGCATCATATTTCTTATCGGCGGACAATTCGTCAAACCGCACCACGCGCACGGCGCGGCCAATGTGCTTTTCCGCTTCTTTGGCCATCGCAGGCGTGCCGTCGGTTGGATCAACTGTAAACCCGCGTTCGATCATTCGGATTGTGTCACGCCCGCCTCCGCAGCCAAGCTCAAGAATTTCAGCGCCTGGCTCAAGCCGGTCTAGAAACGCATCAAGATGACGGCTGTGGCCATGATCGAAGGATTGGACGTACTCGGAGGCTTTGCTTTGGTAGTAGTCAATCGTCGCCTGATCGGCGGTCATTCGGCGTCTGCCGCAGCTGCCTCGCGGTCGCGTTCTGCTCTGCTCTTCTTTTCCGCCGCCGTTTTCAATTGTCCGCAGGCGGCATCAATATCGCGGCCACGCGGCGTGCGCACAGGCGCGCTGATACCGGCTTCGAATACAATATTGGAAAAGCTTTTGATCCGTTCTGGCGTGGAGCATTCATAGGCGCTGCCGGGCCATGGGTTAAACGGGATGAGATTGACCTTGGCAGGCAGATCATACTGTTTGATCAGGCGAACCAGCTCATGCGCATCGGCATCGCTATCATTCTTATCCTTCAGCATTACATATTCAAATGTGATGCGCCGCGCATTGGATGCGCCGGGATAATCGGCGCAAGCCTGCAGCAATTCCTCAAGCCCGTATTTGCGATTGATCGGTACGATTTCGTCGCGCACTTCCTTATTCACCGCATGCAGAGACACGGCCAAATTGACGCCAATCTCCTCGCCGCAGCGCGCCATCATTGGCACAACGCCGCTGGTCGACAAAGTGATCCGGCGCTTGGAAAGGGCAAGGCCGTGGCCGTCCATCACCAACTTCAAAGCATCGCGGACATTGTCGAAATTATACAGCGGTTCGCCCATGCCCATCATCACAATATTGGTGAGCAGGCGTCCGTCTGCGCGGTATTCCGCCGCATCAGCTTCATCGGAAATGTCCATCTTACCCTTGGGCCATTCACCCAAAGCATCGCGCGCCAGCATAACTTGGCCAACGATCTCGCCCGGCGTCAAATTGCGCACAAGCCGCATGGTGCCGGTTGCGCAAAAGGTGCAATTCAGAGTGCAGCCAACCTGGCTGGAAACACATAAGGTTCCGCGGTCGGCATCGGGAATAAAGACCATTTCGAAATCATGGCCATCATCTGTCTGCAACAGCCATTTTCGCGTGCCGTCAGTGCTATGTTGAGCCTCAATGATATTGGGCCGGCCAAGGATAAAGTGTTCCTCCATCCATGGGCGCATGGTTTTGGAAATATCAGTCATATCGGCGAATTCGGTCGCGCCGCGGTGATAGAGCCAATGGAATATCTGTTTGGAGCGAAGCTTTGCCTGCTTCGTGTCCAGTCCTGCTTCCTCCAAAATCTCGCAGATACGCGCCTGCGGCAGGCCGACGAGATCAATGCGGCCATCCTCACGCGGGGTGACATCGCGCGGAGTGGTGACCGGATTATCGAGTCCGGCAATGGGCATGAGGTTGGTATCTGGCATAATCGGCCCGCGTATAGTGCGCGGGGGGAAGTATGGCTAGCTTTTCGCGCAGCCCAATGTTGCAGCATCCATTGCGGTGGCAGAACCGGCGAGCTTATAGGTGTTGGAGAAGCGCCGGCCTCTGCTGTCTGTCGCTTTCACTACCATCTGCCTCGCAGAGCGCATGGCGGCGACAATCTGCGCATCCATCCGCTTATCCTTGGCCCAAGCATCGCCGCCGCTGCCGGTCAATGTGAAGGATTTATCGCCGACCGTCAGAGTGATCGCTTCGCCGGATGAGACATTGCGCGAAAGGCGCAAATGCAGCTGTCCGCGAATTTTGCGAGCTGGCCAAGTCGCCACCGAGGCAAAGGGTGAGTGGTCACGCTGGCGGGTCGAGGGCGCAGCCTTGGCAATCGCATAGCAGCGCGGGATGCCATCATCGCGAAACGCGCCCCAATCATTGTAAATCCCGAGGGGGTCCTTTGCTGATGCAGGCACAGCAAGCGCGCCTGCACCAATGCCGAAAATTGCGGCACAAATAGCAAGGGATGCGGCGGGCTTCATCTTAGCGATCCATAATCCGCAGACCCGTTTAACGCAGGAATGCAGAGGCCGTGCGCGGCCCACCAAAGCGTGCATTCTCAGGATAGAGGTGTTCATATACAGCGGCATTTTCGATTACGCGGCCAACATAATTCTTGGTCTCGAAAATCGGAATGCGCTCAATCCATGTTACCCAATCAATGCCGCCCTTGCGCGGATCACCATTGCGCCGCAGCCATTTGTTCACATTGCCCGGGCCAGCATTATAGGCGGCAATGGCAAGCGGATAAGAACCGCCGTAATAATCCATCATGCGAGCAAAATAGCCATCACCCAGACGGATATTATAGCTGGGGCTGTCGATCAGATTGGCGCGCATATAGCTCATGCCGAGCTTGCCAGCCTGCTCACGCGCAGTGCCCGGCATCAATTGCATCAGGCCGCGCGCACCAGCATGGCTGATCGCATTTTGCGCAAACTGGCTTTCTTGGCGAGCGATGGCGTGAACCATGGTCCAATTGCTGCCCGGGGGCACTTGCAAAGTGGGGTGCCCGATAGGAGTAAAGCCGCCAAATCCATCCGCCTGTGCGGCATCTGACAAATTGACCGCCAAATCGCGGCGTCCAGTTTGCAAAGCCAGATCAGCGACCATCAAATGGTCGCCCAGCGTTTCTGCTTCGCGGGCAATCGCGCGGTAGAATTGAATGCCAGTGCGCCACGGGGCGCCGCGCGCGACATGACGCACAGCCTTGGTCAAGGGACGTGCATCAAATGCTGCGCGTTCTTCTGGCGAAATATTTGTGGTTGCGGTTGCATTGAGTGAAGGCACCGCACGGCCCAATTTCTCCAATGCAAGCATGCCATAAAAACGGTCAGGATAGCTTGCCGCCATTTCCCAATATTGCTGAGCCTGCTGGATGTCGCCAGAGCGCTGGCTGGCGAGGCCGGCCCAATAAAAGCCTTTCGAGCGGGTTTGCGGCGTGCGCGCCGCAGCGCCGTAACGATAGAATAATGGCGCAGCCGTGCGGCCATCGCCGAGGCTCCAAAGCGCCTTCGTGCCGCCCAGCCACATCAGTGATGTGTAATCATCACGCAGCTTAAACGCGCCCTTGCTGACGTCGTAATTGGCTTCGAATAGATCATCCACGCTGCCTGCGATTTGCGCAGCCTGACGCGAACCGCCGCCTTTGGCGACGCGCAGCATTTCGCCAATCATGACCTCTGGATCGAGGGCAGGGCGGTTAAAGCGCGGGCGGGTCGAAAGCAGATTGATCGCGCGCGATAATTGCTTGCTGGTGCGGTAGTAGCGCGCCAGATTATAGACATAGCCTGGATCACTCAGCGCGCCATTGGGCACTTGCAGACCGGCGGCGCTCGGTGTTGAGCCGCGCAGCAAAGCGAGGCGCGCCATATAAAGAGCCTGCTGGGAGCCGGGCACATTGATCATCTGCCGCGATGCAGCGGCTGCATTGCGCTGCCACAGCAAAGCATCCATGCGGGCGGAGTGATCATCCGCTGTGAATTGCGGACCATAAAGCCCAAGGATATAAGTTTCAGACGAGGGGCTCATCGAGCCGCCGCGCCAAGCATCGCGCGCAACCTGCGCTGCCTCTGGCCGGCCAACCGATTGCAGTGAAAGCGCATAACGCGCTTTGCCCGAATTGGTGACAGGGGGCATGCGGTCAAAATAGGCAACCAATGTCTCTGCACCCGGCGCAGAATTATCAAGCGAGTTTTCAGCCCGTGTCCGCAAGAGCGATTCGCGCGGAAAATCGGGATAGCTGAGCACAAAACCCGCATAGGCATTAAAGCCTGCGGTGCGTGTGTTGGTCAGTTCACCCCAGCGCGAAATGGCCTGCGCCATACCGGTTGGTTGGCGCGCAATCAGATTGCTCCGCGCTTGATCCCACCTTTGTGCAGTCTGCGAAGCATCAGAGCTTTGCGCAGAACAAGCTGTGGAAATTAGAGTGGCTGACAGCGCCATAGTGATCGCTGCAACGGGGATGAGGGGGCGGTTAATGTTTAGCATGCTGGACATTGTAGTGTTCGGTTCCTTATCAGGCGCTGAACTGATCAATGCCCCCTATCGAATTAAGAATTGGTTTACCATGATTTATAGGGGCCAAATAAGGCTTATCCGCAATGTTTAATGGCTCCATTCCCGCTCTAGTGACTCCTTTTCGCGATGGATCGTTGGATGAAGCTGCTTTTCGCAAGCTGGTCGATTGGCAAATCGAGCAAGGCAGTGCTGCTCTTGTGCCATGCGGAACCACGGGCGAGGCCTCGACACTATCCAATGCAGAGCACCACCGCGTTGTTGAAATCTGCAT
Source organism: uncultured Altererythrobacter sp. (assembly GCA_937950385.1). GTDB lineage: Bacteria > Pseudomonadota > Alphaproteobacteria > Sphingomonadales > Sphingomonadaceae > Erythrobacter. The sequence goes on from CALFEA010000010.1 coordinate 4,938, forward strand.
CGAGCAGGCAAGCGGACGCGTACCAATCATTGCCGGTTGCGGCTCGAATGATACGCAGAACGCATTGCTGCATATGAATTTTTCTAAAAAGGCAGGCGCAGCGGCAGGCCTATGCGTTGCGCCCTATTATAACCGGCCCAGCCAAGCCGGGTTGATCGCGCATTTCAGCTATCTGGCGGAAAACTGCGACTTGCCAATCGTGCTTTATAATGTGCCCGGCCGAACAGTGACCGACCTGAAGCCGGAAACCACGATTGCACTGGCGAATAAATTTCCGCAGCAAATTATTGCGATTAAGGATGCAAGCGAAGACTTGTCGCGGGTCGCCGATCACCGCATGGGCATATCAAAAGATTTCTGCCAGCTATCGGGGAATGATGAGCTAGCGCTGCCTTTCAATGCAGCTGGCGGAAAGGGCTGTATTTCGGTCACGGCCAATGTTGCCCCCGCGCTGTGCGCAGAATTTCAAGCGGCGTGTGCTGCCAATGATCTGGTCGAGGCGCGGCGGCTTAACGATCTGCTCTATCCGCTGCATTATGCGATGTTTTCCGATAGCTCACCAGGACCGGTCAAATATGCATTGTCGCGCGTTCAAGATTGGATTGAACCGGGCGTGCGCCTGCCATTGTGCGAACCAAGTGAAGCATCACGCAAGGCGGTTGACGCAGCGCTGGAACATGCAGGGCTAGTGTAAGATCAATGGCGCGTCCCAAACCCGAAACCTTTGATAAGCAAAAGACCGTCGCGGAAAATCGCCGTGCGCGTTATGATTATGCGATCGAGGATAAGTTTGAGGCTGGTCTCGTGCTGCAAGGCACAGAGGTGAAAGCTTTGCGTGCAGGCCATGCAACGATCGCGGAAAGCTATGCTGAAATTCGCGATGGTGAGGTGTGGCTGGTCAATGCCAATATCCCCGAATTCAGCCACGGCAACCGTAACAATCACGAGCCCAAACGCCCGCGCAAACTGCTTCTTAATGTGCGCGAGGTGAACAAATTGTTCGGCGCGGTTGAGCGCAAAGGCATGACGATGGTGCCGCTATCAATCTATTTCAATTCCACTGGCCGCGCGAAAGTTGAGTTGGCTTTGGCAAAGGGTAAGCAGGCCCATGATAAGCGCCAATCAGTGAAGGATCGCGATTGGAAGCGCGACAAGGCTCGGTTGATGCGCGAGCAAAGCTAGTGCCTCTGGGTAGTTCGTTTCGCGAAATTCTTCGCAAAACACTTTGTTGCGATTCACCCCTTGGTCATCGCTCTTGGGCTACCCATATCTTTTAAGGGGAACAGCCTGCCGAAAAGGTGCAGGTTTTGAGCGGGTTTGGCTTGCGCAAAGCATCCGGCACGCGCAAAGCCTGATGGGTATAGATTGAGTGATAGACCACTACGATGGCAATAGCAGATGCATTCCGGTTCAAGATGCCCAAGCGTGAAGAGCTTGCGGGTAATAAATATCTTGCGCCCATCGCCCATCGGTTTTTGAGTCCAGAATTGTGGCGGTTTACCCGCCGTTCGGTTCCGCGCGGTGTGGCGTTGGGATTGTTCTGCGGTTTTATCATCCCGCTGGGCCAGATATTTTTGGCCGCTTTTATGGCGTTGCCTGCGCGGGCCAATGTGCCCTTGGCCGCAGCTGTCACTTTCGTCACCAATCCCTTCACTTTCCCGTTTTGGGTGGTGGTGGCCAATTGGGTCGGGGCAACGGTGCTCAACATTGACGCAGAGATGGGTGGCATCGCCAATGAAGAACTAGCAAGCGGGCGCTGGTCTTGGTTGATTGAATTGTTCGAAGCTGCTGGCGTAACCGTTTTTGGATTTGGTGTGCTCGCTGTCGTTGGCTCGGCGATGGGGTATCTTTTGTCCGGCTGGATATGGCGTTTTATGGTTGGGAGACGGCGCAAGCGCCGACTTAACCGTATGGAAGCGCGGCTGGATGCGAGGCTAGAGGCGGGCCAAAGATGAGCGTGATGGGGGGGATTAGCAACGCAGAAGCAGGCATAACGCAGCGGCCCAGTGTCGCGGTTAGCCTTGTCGTGCTCGCTCTTATCGTAAGCGCGGCAATCCTATATTTTGTGACCAGCGATTTGACGTTGGTGACGGCCTATTCACTTGGTCTGATTGTAATCCTGTCGGGCATTTTTGCATTTCAGCGCATGAAAACGGCACCTCTGGCATCGACCAGTTTTGCCGCGCCTGATTGGTCGGTTACCGTTTCTGCGATGGAGCGGCCAGGTGTTGCGATTGCGGTGACAGACCGCGCCAATCGCCTGACCTGTGCCAGTCAGGATTTCACCGCTTGGTTTGGCACAGACAATTCGCCGCCATTGCTCAACCTTGGTCGAGCAGCCCAGGAGGAACTCTCGCGCCTTACTCGCATGGCCTGGCGCGATGGCGCAGCAGTGCAACAAGAGCTGATCAGTGATGGCGGGGACGGCAAAAGCTATAGCCT
>CALFEA010000011.1 GCA_937950385.1 uncultured Altererythrobacter sp.
CAATATCGATGGCGATAATGCTGCGGCCTATCGCTACACGGAAGCCCGCTTAACGCGCACCGCAATGCAATTAATGGCGGGGCTGGACGAGGGCACGGTTGATTTCATCCCGACCTATAATGGCGAGGAAGAAGAGCCCGAGCTGATGCCCGGCCTGTTCCCCAATCTGCTGGCCAATGGCGCCAGCGGGATTGCAGTGGGCATGGCGACCAATATCCCCTCGCACAATGTGGCTGAGGTAATCGATGCCACGCTTGAGCTGATCGACAATCCGCATGTTGAGCATGAGCGCCTGATGGAATTGTTCCAAGGGCCCGATTTTGCCACCGGCGGGCAGGTCATCGACAGCCGCGAGACGATCAGCGAAGCCTATGCCACTGGGCGCGGATCATTCCGTTTGCGCGGACGCTTTTACGCAGAAGAAGCTGAAAAAGCAGAAGACCGCGATGCCGGGATTGAGCGGATGGGCGGCGGGCAATGGCAGCTGGTTATTTCTGAGATCCCCTATCAGGTTCAAAAGGGCAAATTGATCGAGCAGATCGCGCAAGCCATCGCCGATAAAAAGCTCCCGATCCTTGACGATGTGCGCGACGAATCTGATGAGAAAATTCGTATCGTTCTGGTCCCGCGCAGCCGCAATGTTGACCCTGAATTGCTCAAGGAAAGCATCTTTAAGTTAACCGAAATGGAAACGCGTTTCGGGCTTAATCTCAATGTTCTGGACGCAAAGCCTGGCATGGGCCGCACGCCGATGGTCATGGGTCTCAAAGAGCTGCTGGAAAATTGGACACGGTCGCAAATCAATATTTTGCAACGCCGCGCCCAGCACCGGCTTGATCAGATCGCGCGGCGGTTGGAGCTGGTCGAAGGCTATATCATTGCCTTCCTCAACCTTGACCGTGTGATCGAGATTATCCGCAATGAGGATGAGCCCAAGCCGATCATGATGGCTGAGTTCAATCTGACCGACCGTCAGGCTGAGGCAATCCTCAATATGCGCCTGCGGTCTTTGCGCAAGCTTGAAGAAATGCAGCTGCGTGATGAGAAGGACAAGCTGCTGGCAGAGCAAGATGGGTTGGACAAATTGCTTGCCTCGCCTGCGCGCCAACGCACACGTTTGAAGCGCGATTTGACGGCTTTGCGCAAGGATTATGCTGAGGATACCGCGCTGGGCAAACGCCGCACTGTCATCCAAGAGGCTGCCCCCGCGATTGAATTTTCGATGGATGCGATGATCGAAAAAGAGCCAGTCACGGTGATCCTGTCTGAAAAGGGCTGGATCCGCGCAGCCAAGGGCCATGTCGATCTGGACCAAGAGTTCAAATATAAGGAAGGCGATGCGCTGGCCTTCATCCTCCATGCGCAGACCACTGACAAACTTCTCATCGCTGCGGAAAATGGCCGCTTTTATACGCTGGGCGCGGACAAATTGCCGGGCGCGCGCGGCTTTGGTGAGCCGATTGGGTCAATGGTTGATCTGGAGGCGGAAACGCGCCTGACCGCGATGATCGTGCATAAGGATGGTGGGCGCCTGCTGCTGGCGGCATCCAATGGCAAAGGCTTTGTCGCCGAAACCAAGGAATTGCTAGCCGAGACGAAAAAGGGCCGGCAAGTCGTCAATCTCAAAGGCGATGCGAAATTCGCCGTCATGCAGGAAATTGCGGAGGGTGATGATCATGTTGCGGTCGTCGGCGACAATCGCAAGCTGGTCGTGTTCAACCTCGAAGAAATGCCCGTCATGGCCAAGGGGCAAGGCGTCATGCTGCAGAAATACCGCGATGGCGGATTGTCCGATGCCAAGACGTTCAAGCTGGACGATGGTCTAAGCTGGCAAATGGGCGGTTCGGGCGAGCGCACACGCACCGAAACCGAAATGTGGCAATGGAAAGTCGCACGCGGCGGGGCAGGGCGGATGCCGCCAACAGGTTTCCCCAAAGACAATAAGTTCTAGAGATTAAGCGCCTGGCTTAAGTGCCTCTTCGAGCAATTGCTGGACGCGGGCTTCATCGGGAAAACCTTCTGCGACCCAGCGCCGCCTGATTTCATGCATTAGCCGCGCAATTTCTGGTCCGGCTGCAACTCCGCGCGCGAGGATTTCTCCGCCCTTAAGCGGGAATTGTGGCGGCTCCCAATTTTTAAGTTCACCGGCATCCGCGCCTGCAATCAGCAAGCGGTCAGCCGCGCTTTCCACGCCTTCTTCAAAACCAAGTGCCTTGGGATTGTCTGCATCCGCTGGAGCGCGCTCAGCTGCACAAACGAGGCGCGCGCGCTGTGCCCGCGACAAGCGAAGCCGCACGGCCACATCCTGCGCAATATCGCCCGAATTTGGGAGTAGGGCGGCCAAGCGGCGGATGGCATGAGGCGCGAAACCTTGGGCATTTTCGGCGGCGATCAGATCCGATAAAATATCCAAATTGCGCGCAGTCGCCTCTGGCAGAATTACGTCAAGCACGCCCAATTCATGCATTTTTGTGAAAGCTGCATGAGGATCAGGCAAAGCGCAAATGGCAAGCAATTCCATCGCGACACGCTCGCGGCTTAGGCCTTTCAATGTGGCCGCCAAATCTGCGCAAGCGGCGACCGCTGCATCATCCCATTCTGCGCCAAATCGCGCTTGAAAGCGGAAATAGCGAAGGATGCGCAGATGATCCTCGCGGATGCGTTCATGCGCCTCGCCGATAAAGCGCACGCGCCGTTCTGCCAGATCATCCAGCCCGCCGAAATAGTCGGAAATTTCGTAAGTCTCAGGATGGGCAAACAGGGCATTGATCGTGAAGTCACGCCGGGCGGCATCCTCGCGCCAATCGCTTGCAAAGGCGACCGTCGCGCGCCTGCCATCGGTGGAGACATCATGGCGCAAAGTGGTGATTTCCACCGGCCCGCCATC
>CALFEA010000012.1 GCA_937950385.1 uncultured Altererythrobacter sp.
CCTTGTCGTGAGCCTAGCATTGCAAATTTTATCGTATGGGCGAGGCGAGAAGTGAAGCAGAGTTTCGAGACACCGCTACTGCGTGATGAATTGCGCCGATCAACTCGGCAAATACACGATTTGCTTGATGCAGATTTGGGGCAATTGGCATTGGGAACACTTCCGCAGTTTGGGCAGTTCTTGCAGGTCCAATATGCCGCGCGCTTAAGTGCAGAAAAATGGATCGCTCTGCAGTTCTTGGATTGGGCGCCGCCGCCTGTTCAAACGGACCTATTGGCAATGGACTTAGAGCACCTCGGCTTGCCTCTAACTGAGCCTGTACCGTTCGATGCGCCGGCTCATTGCGATCCCATTGGCGCAGTGTGGGCCCTGGCGGGTTCGTCGCTTGGCAATCGCATGATATTGCAAAAGAGGGACACGATGGGATTGGTGACACCTCCGCATTTCCTACCCAATGCGGCGATGCCGGCCTATTTTAAGGCGTTTCGACAGCGGTTGGAGCGCCCGGCAGATTGCAGCACCAAAGGGGGCTTTGCAATCGCGGCTGCTAATGCTGTTTTTGCCAGTTTCACCAAAGCGACTAAAGATGCGCGCGAAATCGCTTTGGCTAGCGGGCCTTAACAGCATTCCGATCATATGCGATCATTCGCGGCCGCTAGACTCCACCAACTCCGCGATTTCAAAATCATAAGACAGCCAGCCTCGCTGCTTCGCGGCATCGGCAGTCGCTTGCTTCTTGCTGGCCGCTTCCTTTAGTGACTTTGTGTGGCCCCAAAAGACTTCGGTGCGATCTCCGCTCAACTGGGCGACAATGCGCCAGTAATGGGTGAATGGTGAGGAGGTGGGGCCAATCGTCTTAACGTAGCCATCCGCCATTACAGCGGTCAGATAGCGCTTCTTTTTGCTCATGCCTTTGCGCGCGCATTCAACGCTGTCTTAGCCGGCCGGCTTCTTGCGATTGGGTTTGTCGGAGAAACGGCCCTTGGGCTTGCCCTTATTCTTTGAATTGGGTTTGCGTTTGGGATCGCGTTTGGCCTTGCCTGACCCATCAGATTTCGGGCCATCTGAATTGAATGGATCGCCGCCTTGATAGCCAACGCCGCTGCGTTTGGGCGCAGGTTTGCTGGTTTCTGAATAGCCATAGCTGCCGCCTGAGCTTCCGCTTGGCTTGCCACCAGAGCCGGGCTTGCCGCCTCTATCGGGTTTGCCCTTAAAGCCAGTTTTACCCTTGGGTTTGAACGGCGGACGGCCGCCGCTACCGGGGCTACCATTGCCGGATCGGCCTCCGCCTGAATTGTTCGGGCGGGCAAAGCTCTTGCGATTACGGCGGGCGGTATCACGCGGGCCTGTGGCTGAGGCTTCGATGATGATGTCATCGCCTTCCTCGCCGGTATCGCTTTGCGCTTCGCCGCTGCGTTTGACGGCATCAGCGAATTTTTCTGCATGCTTGCGCGGGATTTGGAAGTGGGTTTCATCCTGCCCGATGCGGATTGCGCCAATTTCATTGCTGGTCACATGGCCGCGGCGGCAAATCACCGGCATGACCCAGCGCGGGCCAGCGTTTTGATTGCGGCCAATGTTCATGCGGAACCATACGGTGTCCTCAAAGCCGGGACGCTTGCCTTCTTCTTGGGCTGCGCGGCGGCCTTCGGGTGTATTGGGGATGATATCCTCAGGCTCGGGCATTTTGGCGCGGTGGGCCTGTACCAGCATGCCGGCGAGCTCTTCTGCGCTGCGCTGCTCCAGCAAGGTTTTGGCTAGCGCGGCGTCGCCCTCGTCAATTTCAACCGGTGCGAGCAGTTTTTCGAGCAAGCGCCCGCGGTCTTTCTCGCGGATTTCTTCGCTGCTTGGCGCGTTTTTCCATTCCGCCTCAATCTTGGCGCGGCGCAGCATTTCATCAATGCGGCGGCGGCGTGAATAGGGCACGATGATGACTGCGGTGCCTTTTTTACCGGCGCGGCCTGTGCGGCCCGAACGGTGCTGCAATTTCTCCGCATCGCGCGGAATTTCAACATGGATCACAAGGCTAAGCGAGGGCAGATCGATCCCGCGTGCCGCGACATCAGTGGCAACGCAAACGCGCGCTCGGCGGTCACGCAAGGCTTGCAACGCTTGGTTGCGTTCTTGCTGCGTATGTTCACCAGATAGAGCAACAGAGGTAAAGCCGCGCTCCTGCAAAGTGGCATGCATATGGCGCACTTTTTCGCGTGTTCCGCAGAATAGGATCGCGGTTTCCGCCTCATGAAAGCGCAGCAGATTGACAACAGCGTTTTCAATTTCAGTGGGCGAGACAGTGACCGCTTCATAGGCGATATCGCCATGCCCGCGCTGTTCGCTGATCGTGGCGATGCGCAGAGCGTTGTTTTGATAACGGCGTGCCAGCGCTTCGATGGGGCGCGGCATTGTGGCGGAGAATAACAAGGTGCGGCGGCCATCGGGTGTGGCGTCCAAAATGCCTTCCAATTCCTCGCGGAAGCCCATGTCGAGCATTTCATCCGCTTCATCGAGAACGATGGTGGCCAATTGCGCAAGGTTAAGCGCGCCGCGCTCTACGTGGTCGCGCAGGCGGCCTGGCGTGCCGACAACAATCGTTGGGCCGCCCTTCAGAACCCGTCGTTCGTGCGAT
>CALFEA010000013.1 GCA_937950385.1 uncultured Altererythrobacter sp.
AAAGCGGGTCTTGACCTTCAAAGGCGCAGCAATCAAGGCTTAGCCGCAGTTTGAACACGAATTTATCGGTTAGATAGGAAGCGCGAGATGAGCGAACGGGAATCCATGCCATGTGATGTGGTGATTGTAGGCGGCGGACCAGCGGGTCTTTCGGCGGCAATTCGGCTGAAACAGCTCAATGAAGAGCTGGAAGTTGTGGTGCTAGAAAAGGGCTCTGAAATCGGAGCGCATATTCTTTCCGGTGCTGTGGTTGATCCTAAGGCATTGGATGAGCTTTTCCCTGAATGGCGGACTATGGACTGCCCGATGTCGCAGACGCCTGTGACCGACAATTGGCACTGGGCCCTGACCAAGGGTTCCAAGTTCAACATGCCGCACCTCATGATGCCGCCGCTGATGAGCAATAATGGCTGCTATACCGGATCGCTGGGCAATATGACCCGCTGGCTTGGCGAACAGGCCGAAGGGCTGGGCGTGATGGTTTTCCCTGGCTTTCCCGCCAATGAAGCGATGTTTGATGACAAAGGCGCAGTGCGCGGCGTTATCACGCAAGACATGGGTATTGCCGAGGATGGCAGCCAAAAGCCTGACTATCAGCCGGGCATGGAGATTGAGGCGAAATACACTCTGTTTGCAGAGGGTGCGCGCGGTTCACTGACCAAGGAAATGAAAGCGAAATACGACCTTGAGGCCAATTGCGAGCCGCAGGTTTACGGCCTTGGTATCAAGGAAATTTGGGACATTGATCCAAGCAAACATGTGCCCGGACGTGTGATCCACACGCAAGGCTGGCCCTTGTCGGAAAGCGATAGCTGGGGCGGGGGCTTCCTCTACCATCAGGCAGACGGGCAAGTGGCCATCGGTTTCGTCACCGCGCTTGATTACAAAAACCCTTACGTGTCGCCGTTCGAGGAATTCCAGCGCTGGAAAACCCATCCGGCCATTCGCGAATATCTCGAAGGCGGTAAGCGCGTCGCATATGGCGCGCGCGCAATCAACGAGGGCGGCTGGCAATCTGTGCCCAAACTCGCATTCCCCGGCGGAGCGCTGATTGGCTGCGCAGCGGGTTTTGTAAACGTGCCGCGCATCAAAGGATCGCATACCGCAATGAAGAGCGGAATGCTTGCCGCAGAAGCGCTTGCACAAGCTATAAGTGATGGCAAAGAGCACTCCGAAGTTGCTGAATATGAAGCGACCTTGCGCGAATCTTGGATCGCGGATGAGCTGAAGAAAGTTCAAAACGCGCAGCCCGCTGTGGCCAAGTTTGGCGGCGATTTCGGCACTGTGATTGCGGGCGCTGATATGTGGATGCGCACGCTGAAAATTGGCTTGCCGATCTCTATGAAGCATGAGCCTGATTATGAACTGACCGGCCGCGCTGATCTGTTCAAACCGATCGACTATCCCAAACCCGATGGCAAAATCAGCTTTGACCGCCTCACGTCGGTCAGCTTCAGCTACACCAATCATGCCGAAGATCAGCCGGTGCACCTTCAGCTGAAAGATGCCGATCTACAAAAAGCGAGCGAGTTGGAAGTCTTTGCCGGCCCATCAAACCGCTATTGCCTAGCGGGCGTTTACGAATGGATTACGGAAGATGGCCAAGAGCCCAAATTCCAGATCAATTCGCAAAACTGCGTCCACTGCAAAACTTGCGATATCAAAGACCCGAACCAGAACATCAATTGGGTCACGCCAGAAGGCGGCGGCGGGCCCAATTATCCGAATATGTGATGGAGTCGGTCAAGCAGCCTTGCGAGTGCTCGACACTCGATGACTTTGCTGTCGTCGGAATGGGCGACAGCGAGGGGCGGGATCAGAAAATCTTTTCCACGCTTGTCGAGGTTGCAAATCACGACGGCATCGCTTGGTGGCTTTACGCGTCCCGCTGTTCGGGTTGCGGGCAGGATTGGATGGTCGCTCAGGAGGAGCGCATCCACGACAACTTCTACCTAAAGCGCCTTTCATTTGCCGAGATGAAGATGATCGTTGAACAGGACGCATGGCCTCCAGATTTCTTGCGCTTCGAGGATGTCATCAGACTCGGCCCTGATCACAAACAGGTCGCTCGTTTTCTGGACATAAATGACCTCACAGATACGGTTAAGGAACTCATAGAGGCACGCTCTGACATTTCAGTCAGCGAGATCGCCTATTTGTTCGTGTTTTCGGAAAATGAGGCGAAAAAGTTGATGGACCGCGCCGCAGTTATGAGCTGGAAGCAGTTACGTCCTTTCGCATGACCATAACCCAAACCGCCTACGCCAAGATCAATCTTGCGCTGCATGTTCGCGAGCGGCGCGCTGACGGCTATCACGCGCTGGAGACGCTCTTTGCTTTCGTGGATTGCGGCGACACTCTGATCGCACGGTCAGCGGTCCAAGATAAAGTCATGACGTCAGGGGAATTTGCGCAAGGCATTGATAATCCGATGGATAATCTGGTGACTCGGGCATTGTCCGTGCTTCCGCGCTCAGGCGGGCTCGAGATAAGACTAGAAAAGAACCTTCCCGTTGCGGCTGGTCTGGGCGGAGGGTCCGCTGATGCAGGCGCGGTATTTCGGATCATCGAACAAGCGCACGGCCTGCCCGACGATTGGGAAGCGCGCGCGGCAAAACTTGGCGCAGATGTGCCCGCATGCGTGCTCAGCGAAATGGCGATTGGGCGGGGTATTGGCATTGAGCTAGATCCGGTCGAAAACGATCTCAAAGGAACCGCCACGTTGCTGGTTAATCCGCGTGTTCCATTATCCACAGGGCCAGTGTTTAAAGCGTGGGATGGTACAGATCGCGGGGCGATGCCCGCCGGCCCAGCCTCCAATATCGCCATGTATGGCCGCAACGATTTGCAAGAACCCGCAATATCGCTCTGCCCCCAAATCCGTGATGTTCTGGACGCGCTAGAAGCCACCAGCC
>CALFEA010000014.1 GCA_937950385.1 uncultured Altererythrobacter sp.
GTGCACGGGTGTTGCGTCCAAAACGGAGGTTTCTACTTAGGTAGACGGCCCAGAATAGCCGATCAGCTTTCAGGATAACGCAGACGGCCAAGGAAGCGCGATATGCTGAAAGTCTCGCGCGTATCGCCGCTTGATCCGCCCAGCAATTTCGCTTTTGCCTTTTCAAACTTCATCACGCCATCAATCCGGCGCTCCAAAAAGGCATGGGTTTTGGCTTTGTCTGGCGTATCGTCACCTTCAAACACAGCCAAAGTCGCAGCGTAAATCCCAGCAAGGATCGTGCGTTTTGTGTAATGATTGTAATCGGTCGCCGTATCGCCTGCCAGCCGCCACATCAGATCGGCGCTATGCCAACCCATTTTCAGCGATTGGCGCGCATTTTGCGGCATGGCCATGATCGAACGGGCACGGCGCAAAGCCTCATCCAACCCGTCAATCGCCTCCAGCCGGAATGCGACCAAAGCCCGGATGCGTTCGCGTATTTTCATGGTCGCGATCCGATCTGGCGGAAAAGCTACGATCATGGCCGCATCGACATTCTCCACCCAGGCCGAAATCATATCCATCGCGCCCCCGGGATAGGCCAATCGCGCAACATCGACATCTGCGCCAGCCATTTCGGCCGCCGCAGTCAAAGCGGTATCATTCCAACCATCAAAGATAGCAGAGGCCGCAATATCAGGCGCGAGCGCCAACCGCAGCTCGTCCAATGTCATATCAGCATAATCAGTCATCAAAAACTCGGTCCGTAGCTGGGGCCTTTATCTTTGCCCTCACGCGCTTCATCGGCGCGTTTAAATTCGCTCATGATAATGCCATTGGACTGCATCAGCTCGGCATAATCACGCGCTGTTCGGCCCGAATTATCCGAGCGGTCAGGGCTTGCCCCTTGCGCCAACAATATCCGGATTAACTGGGTATTGCGCGCATGCACAGCGGCGATCAGCGGCGTTTCGCCTGCGCTATCGCTGACATCGACATTGGCGCCAGCTTTGATGAGTTCTTCAACCCCTTCAACATGCCCCAAACGCACAGCGACTTGAATGGGGGCAACGCCCTTATTGTCGCGGATATTGGGATTGGCCCCGCGCTGCGTTAAAAAGCGGATCCAGCTGGTATCGCGCCGCGCGGTTACAATATGCAGAGCGGTTTCGCCTGTGGTAATATCGCGGGTGTTGACGATGATTGTGCCCGGCTCATTCAAAGCATCGGTCACCTCTTGTCCTTCGCGGTCTTTCACCGCTTTGAGGAATTTATAGCCTTCGGAAAAAGATTGGGCAGCAACGGGCATTGCTGCAACCCCTGCTAAACTGCTCAAAAGCGCCGCCGCTATTACGTATTTACGCATCATACCCCGTATGCCCCAGCCTTTCCGCTGTCATCATTTTGCATTTTCTGCCGCATTTGTGCCAATGCAGCCCTTGAAAACACATATCACATAGGCCCAATTAGCAAAGCATGAACCTAATCGCGACCCCTTTGAACATTCGCCGGCTTTCGCAGGCGGGCCTCGTTACTCTAGCAATGTGGGGATTGGCCGCCTGCGGTCAAGTCGCGCAAAGCGAACCGACAGAGCCGCCGCTGGCCGGTGCAACGATTGGCGGCGATGTCGCTTTGGTCGATGAAACCGGCAAGGACGTGAGTTTTTACGACTATAATGGCCAATATCGGATGGTGTATTTCGGCTATGCCTATTGCCCGGATATTTGCCCCTTCGACGTACAGCGCATGGCTAAGGGCTATGAAGATTTTAAAGCAGAAGAGCCTGAGCTAGCGAATAGAGTGACGCCGATGTTTATCACCGTTGATCCCGCGCGCGATACGCCAGAAGTGGTCGCAGAATTCACCGCCGCCTTCAGCAGCGATATGATCGGTTTTACCGGCTCTGAAGAACAAATCTCCGCAGCCGCAAAAGCGTTCGGCTCTTTTTACGCCAAGGGCGATGAGATGGAGAATGGCGGATACCTGATGGATCACAGCCGCGCAGCCTTCCTAATGGGGCCAGAGGGCGAGCCGATTGCTTTGTTGCCTGTTGAAGAAAGCGCAGCCGGTGTCACTCAAGAACTCAAAAAATGGGTGAAATGAGGGACAAATTTTGGGAATTGCCATTGGGCGATCTCACCCGCGCTGAATGGGAAGCATTATGCGATGGCTGCGGTCGCTGCTGTCTCCACAAAATCGAAGACGCTGATACGGGCGAAATTGCCGAAACCAATGTCGCGTGCAAATTGCTAGATACTGGCACGGCGCGCTGCATGGATTATCGCAATCGCAAAGCCTTTGTGCCCGATTGCATGCGGCTGACTCTCAAAATTGTCGATGATGTTCCGTGGCTGCCAAGCACTTGCGCGTATAAATTGCGTTCGAGAAATCAGCCGCTCTATTCATGGCATTATCTATTGTCCGGCGACCGCGACAGCGTGAATGCGGCCAATGTCGGGGCGGCAGGGCGCGTCGTGTCCGAAACCGCCGCTGGCCCGCTGGAACACCATATTGTCGAATGGCCAACCTCAAATTTCGGGGCGGATTTCGGTCATGATTGATTGGCTGCGCAAGGAGATGCTTGAGCCTGAGATCATGCTCGAAAATGGCTCTAAAACTTTTACGCTGCCCATCGTCTTGCGCCGCCATCCCCGTGCGCGGCGGATGACCTTGCGGCTTGCACCTGATGGCAGCGAGGCGCGTGTGTCTTTGCCGCAATGGGCGAGCAGCCGCGAGGCGATTGAGTTTGCCCAGTCCCGTGCGGCCTGGCTGCAAGGACAATTGGCCAAAATTCCGCAAGACGCCGCCCCTGCGCCAGGCGGAATGGTGACTTATCGCGGCGAGAACTTGCAGATCAATTGGGATGCAAACGCTCCGCGCAAACCCAGCTTCGATGACGGCGCAGTGACGCTAGGCGGTCCGCAAGCCTCGCTAACCACGCGATTGCAAAAGGCGCTGGAGGCCCGCGCCCTCGCCCTGTTTGAGGCTGACCGCGACCATTATTGCGCCGCTGCTGGCCTAGGTGCTGCGCCGGTTAAATTATCACGCGCCCAGCGGCGCTGGGGCTCATGCTCCAGCAAAAAGGCGCTGCGGATTAATTGGCGGCTTGTGCAAGCGCCCGATCACGTCCGGCGCTCTGTCGTCGCCCATGAAGTCACGCATTTGGTCCATTTCGATCACTCACCTGCCTTTCATTCGATGCTGGGCGATCTGTTTGAAGGTGACATTCACGCAGCGGATGCTTGGCTGAAAGAAAAAGGCCGCGGGCTCTATGCCAGTTTTGGCTGAGCCCATTTCGGTTGAGCGGTATCAGCCCCGCTGCCGTACCCCCTAGCGTTAAACGCGCCCCATCCCTATATCCTTAGCCATGTCTTTCGTTACGCGTTTTAATCCCAAAGGCGGGATCACGGATTTTTGGACTGAGTTCAAGAAACCCACACCCTACCGCGTGCCAATTTTGCTGGCATCGATTGCCCCTGTCGCTTTGTTGATGTGGTGGGCAAGCGAAGAGCAATATATGATCGCTCCAGAGCCGCCAGAGGTGACCTATATCACCACCTTTGCCGCTGATCAGACCGATGAGGAAATCATGGCCAAATCCGCTGCTCGGCAGAAGATTATGGATGCACGCCGGGCAGAATTGGAAGCCATTGCAGAGCGTAAGCGCGAGATTTACCGCGAGCTTGGCCGGGCAACGGGCGTGGATGTTTCGGATACAGAAGATCCGGCCGAAGAATTGGAAGATGCTGAAACCACTTCTGACGAAAGCGCTGAAACACCTGCAGAATCTGGGCAATAACTCTGGTTGTGCGGCCCGCATTTGCTGACCACGAATGGATGGCCTCAGCCGCACGCCTGTCGCAGCGCGGCGTCCCGCTTAGCCGCCCCAATCCCAGCGTTGGATGTGTGATTATCCGTGATGGCCGTGTGCTGTCGCGTGGTTGGACACAAGAAGGCGGGCGCCCCCATGCAGAAGCAAACGCTCTGGCGGCTCTGAAATTGGCGGGAGCAACGGCGTCTGGTGCAAGTATTTATGTCTCCTTAGAACCGTGCGCCCATGTGTCAGCGCGCGGGCCATCTTGCGCTGATTTGCTTGTCGATGCCGCGCCTGCGCGGGTGATCATCGGCCAGCGTGATCCCGATCCAAGGACCAGCGGAGCTGGCATTGAACGGCTTGAGAAGGCTGGCATCCACGTGACCGTCTTGGATGATGCTGCCTCAAAAAATTCGCTCGCTGGATATTTGACGCAAGCGCGCAAAGGCCGCCCATTCATTACGCTGAAGCTCGCGATGTCGCAGGATGGTTTTATCGCCCGCGCGCCGGGTGAAGAGCAGTGGATCACGGGCGATAAGGCGCGCGCGCATGTCCATTCTCGGCGGGCCAAACAAGACGCAATATTGGTCGGCGGCGGCACTTGGCGAGCCGATAATCCGCGCCTTGATGTGCGGCTGCCGGGCTTGGAAGATCGCTCGCCAGAGCGCTATATTTTGACCAGAGGCCAAACGAGGCCAGAAGCGAGATCATTAGGCCAAACGGCAGATGTCCATGAAATGACGGGCGTAAACACGCTCTATGTGGAAGGCGGCGCGAGCACTGCGGCGGCGTTTTTGGAAGCAGGTCTGATCGACAGAATTGAGCTCTATATTGCCCCCATCATGATTGGATCAGGCACAAGAGCCCCCGCCGCAATCTTGCCCGATGCGCTGAAAGATTGGACCATGGTGGAAACTTGCCAGCTTGGCAGCGACCGTTTCGCCGCTTATCAGCGTGACACAATCTAGGAGAAGCGGCGCGTGTTCACAGGAATTGTCACCGGTATTGGCACCATCACAAAGGCGGAGGAGCGCGGCGATCTGCGCCTCACCATTTCAGCGCCGCTTGATCCGGCGGCGATAGACATTGGCGCAAGCATTGCCTGTTCTGGCGTGTGCCTAACGGTGGTGGAGCGCGGCGGAACAGCGGGCGACGCTTGGTTCGCGGTTGATGTATCGGCAGAGACGGTCCGCTGCACCATGGCGGATATGTGGGCCGAGGGTGCCAAGCTGAATATCGAACCAAGCCTGCGCGTGGGCGATGAAATCGGCGGACATATTGTCACCGGCCATGTCGATGCGGTTGGAACAGTGGTTTCCGCAGGCCCAGAAGGCGGATCGACTCGCCTCGATATTCGAGCTTCGAAAGAAATGGCGCCCTTTATTGCGGCCAAGGGTTCGATCACGGTCAACGGCGTTTCGCTGACCGTGAATGCTGTTGCAGATGAAGCAGATGGTACGTGTGTTTTCACGCTCAATATCATTCCGCACACTGGCGAAGTGACCACATTGGGCCTGCTAAAATCAGGCAGCGAAGTGAATTTGGAAATCGACGTTTTGGCGCGCTATTTGAAGCGGATGCAGTCGCTAGCGGGATAATTGCTCCAGCGGTTTACTCCGCATTTAGAGGCCCGCTTTCAAACGCTTCCCGCGTCAATTCATAGGCAATATGCAGAGCCCGCTTGCCTTGATATTGCCGCAGCTCAGTGCGCCTTGAGCGCTGCGCCCCGATATTTTCTAGCGCAATACGGGAGCGGTAATTTGTCTCCCCCACAAGAAAATCAGCACGGCCAACATATTGAAATGCATGGGCCAGCATCAGGCGTTTGGCCGCTGGATTGATGCCCTTGCCCCAAAAGCGCGGGGCAAAAAACGTCCAGCCAATCTCAACCGATCCGCCATCATCCTCGCTAAAACCTTGAAACCGCGAGGAGCCAATAATCGCGCCCGATGTTTTGTCGATAATCGCCAGCGCCCCGCCCTTATCCAAAGCATCGGCAAAGAACTCTGCGAACACTTCCTTGCGCCAGCGATCGTGATAGGGATGCTGTTCCCAAACCGCAGGATCGCTGGCGATAGCAAACAATTCATCCCAGTCATCCGCCACCAAAGGCCGCAGCAACAGCCGCTCATCCTCTAGCGTGGGTTGCCGGTCCATCTCAGCCCGTCACATCTGCCAAAGCGGCGACGAATTTTGCGATATTGCCATCATGCAGGCCCGCAATGTTGATGCGGCCCGACCCTGCCATATAAATCGCGTGATCCTCGCGCAATTGCACCACTTGCTCCTTGGTAACCGGCAGCATAGCGAACAATCCGTTTTGCGTGCCTAAGGGCGTGAGATCGATGCTACCTGCTGTTCCAGCCTTTGCCAGCGCATCACGCACATCACGCATCCGCGCGCGCATTGTGGTCAGTTCATCCAGCCACAGCGTAGTCAAATCATCATCACGCAGGATAATCCGCGCCGCAGCCCCGCCATGATCAGGCGGCATCGACCAGCTGGCCCGCGCCAAAGCGCTAGCGTTGGAAAAGACTGTGTCCAGCCCATCGGCCGTTTGGGTCATGGCATAAAATGCCCCGACGCGGTCGCGGTAGACGCCAAAGTTCTTATCGCAGCTATAGGCGACAAACGCCTCGCCCACAGCGTCGATCACGGCGCGCAGGCCGTATGCGTCTTCTTCCATGCCATCACCGAGGCCTTGGTAAGCGCAATCGATAATGGGGAAGCATTCGCTGCTGGCCAAAGCCGCTGCAATCGCGTCCCACTGATCGTTGGAATAATCGATACCGGTAGGGTTATGGCATGATGCATGGAGCAAAATTGCCTCGCCCGTGCCAGCCTTACCAATAATGTCGAGCACCACATCAACATTTGCTGAGCCATCCGCATGGGCATGACCAAAACCGGCCAAATCCAGCCCGATATCACCAAGGATTTGCGCATGGTTGGGCCAGCTTGGCGTGCCGATGTGAAGTTTTTTCACACCAGCCTTTTGCACCAAAGCCACAGCCAGCCGGACAGCGCCCGTGCCGCCCGGTGTCTGCATGCCGGTTATCCGTCCGCCGCGAGAAGGATTGCTGCCAAAAATATGCGGCATCAGCGCATTGACGAAGCCCATATCGCCCTCAGGGCCCAAATACGCCTTAGTATCCTGCGTATCGACAAGGGTCTGCTCTGCGCGTTTCATCGCGGCAAAGACCGGCGTGTCGCCCTCATTCGTACGGTAGACACCGACGCCACGGTCGACCTTGTCTTGGCGGTCATC
>CALFEA010000015.1 GCA_937950385.1 uncultured Altererythrobacter sp.
CTTGCCGCTGCCTTCGCGCTCTTCAACGATGGCATCCATCGCCTTTTCGCCAACATTGCGGATACCCGCCAGCGCATAACGAATACCGTAGCCATCATCGGTTTGCTCCACCGTAAAACTTGCTTCGGAGGAATTGATATCAGGCGCCAATACCTCAAGGCCGCCCCTATCATTGGGGTAACGCCGCGCATCATCGACGAACACGGTCAGCTTTTCTGATTGGTGCATGTCAAAGCACATGGAAGCGGCGTAAAACTCTTCTGGATAATGCGCTTTGAGCCATGCGGTTTGATAAGCGAGCAGCGCATAGGCCGCCGCGTGCGATTTGTTGAAACCATAGCCTGCAAATTTGTCGATCAAATCGAACAATTCATTGGCTTGTTTGGCTTCAATATCTGAATGTTCCTTGCAGCCTTCAACAAAGCGCGTGCGCTGAACATCCATTTCAGCCTGCACTTTTTTACCCATCGCGCGGCGCAGCAAATCCGCATCACCCAGTGAATATCCGGCCAATATCTGCGCGGCCTGCATTACCTGTTCTTGATAGACAAAAATGCCGTAAGTTTCCGCCAGAATACCTTCGAGCTTGGGATGCGGATATTCGATTTCCGCCTCGCCGTTCTTACGCTTTCCGAATAAAGGGATGTTGTCCATTGGACCGGGGCGATAGAGGGATACGAGCGCAATAATATCACCGAAATTGGTCGGCTTTACCGCAGACAGCGTGCGCCGCATCCCTTCCGATTCCAACTGGAACACGCCAACGGTATTGCCCGATTGCAGCAAATCATAAACCGCGGTGTCATCCCATTCGAGTGCGCCCAGATCGAGCGTAATCCCGCGCTTCTCCAGCAGGTCCACCGCTTTGCGCAAAACCGAAAGCGTCTTCAGCCCAAGGAAATCGAACTTCACCAAGCCGCTGCTCTCGACATGCTTCATATCGAATTGCGTCACCGGCATATCGGAGCGCGGATCGCGGTAAAGCGGCACCAGCTGCGCTAGCGGTCTGTCGCCAATCACCACACCGGCTGCGTGAGTGGAGCTGTTGCGCGGCAGCCCTTCCAATTGCATCGCCAGATCGACCAGCCGCTTGACGTCATTGTCGTTGTTATATTCCGCCTTGAAATCCGCTGCACCATTAAGCGCGCGCGGCAAAGTCCACGGATCGGTTGGATGGTTGGGCACCATTTTGCAAAGCCGGTCCACTTGGCCGTAACTCATCTGCAAAATCCGGCCGCAATCGCGCAGCACAGCGCGCGCTTTCAGCTTACCAAAGGTGATGATTTGCGCGACATGATCATCGCCATATTTTTGCTGGACATAGCGGATAACTTCGCCGCGCCGCGTCTCGCAAAAATCGATATCAAAGTCAGGCATGGAAACGCGTTCTGGGTTCAAGAACCGCTCAAACAGTAAGCCCAATTTCAGCGGATCGAGATCGGTAATCGTGAGCGCCCAAGCCACGACCGAACCTGCACCAGAGCCACGCCCCGGCCCAACCGGAATACCATTATCTTTGGCCCATTTAATGAAGTCGGCAACGATCAGGAAGTAGCCGGGAAAGCCCATGCCAACGATAATCTCAACTTCGAAATCGAGCCGGTCAAAATATTCCTTGCGCTCTTCCTCGCTCAGCTCGCCATAGAGCGCCAGGCGATCTTCCAATCCCTTACGCGCATCATCGGCCAGCGCCTTGGCCTCCCCTTCCAAATCCCCTGCAAGGCTCGGCAAGATCGGGGCACGATTGGGCGGCGCATAAGCACAGCGCTGGGCAATCGTTAGCGTGTTCGCAGTCGCTTCTGGCAGATCGGCAAAAGCCTCTTCCATCATCGCCGCTGACTTCACAGCAAGTGTTCGAAAACGAAGTGTGGCTGAGTGTAATTGGGTGCACTTTGGTAGTGTTTCGGTATGATAAGTGCTTTTGACGAGAGTCCAAGAGATAACAGAGTTACGCGACAGTCAAGCAATACCCTTGCCCGACTACCTCTTACCTCGCCCTTTGTGTGTCCAGGGGGGGTGTTCCACGTTAGCACGGAGAAGAATCTCGGTATCGACCACCCTGTGCGTCGCTTCCTCGACCCCCACCTCCACCCGAGCGGACTAATCGACAACATAGCGGCCGTTATTTCGCCCAACGGGTACCTCCCGTTCAAGGATCCGCTGCCGGAGAGAGTGGTGAGATACATTTTCTGCATGAAAGGGCAGCAACGCAGGATTGGATTCATAGGAGGAAAAAAACCCCTTCGTCACTACCCAGTGTTCCCCGCCATTATGTATCTCACACAACCTGCGATCTAATAGTCAAAACCTCTTCCTCGTGATTGCCTGAAAACTGTTCGTAACACAGCTACCCTTGTACGAAGCCGTCAGCGAGGAATTCAACTGGACGGAGCAAGCAAACTTTCGCACCCACCTGGAGTTGGCCGGGCTGGACGACCCGGACGACGGCCTGAACCTCGGTATACGCCCCCACCTCTTCCTCATGCACGACGCCGCGCGTGTCTACGCCGAGGGAGTCGTGAGTCTGAGCTACGACGATGACGCCTCCGTTGCCAGCGACGATTCTCTCCAGGCGTTTGCCCTCGACCTGTGCTCAGAGGACGCTGGGAACATCCAGGGCCTCTGCTGAATGTTCTCAGTCCCGCCGGCGGCCATGTGACACAGTTCCGGGGGCACTACATTGGTGAC
>CALFEA010000016.1 GCA_937950385.1 uncultured Altererythrobacter sp.
AGATGAAGCACCGCCGCCGCCGCCCAAACCGCCCGAAGTCGACAAGCCCGACCGGCCAATAACGAAAGCCACTAAGACACCTTCCACGCCGCCAACCAATGTCACTGTCCCATCAACCCCTTTCCTTCCCTCCAGCGGGCCACAGATTGGTGAGCTTGGCGGCGAATTGCCTCCAATTGGAGGCATGGGTTTTGAAGATATCGCGCTTCCCGGCGGCGGCATAGCTGAACCTACGCCCACACCGACGCCCACGCCGACATTCGCCTTTGATCCGGTATCCGCCACCCCGCGCGGCAATCCCGGCGATTGGATCACCCAAAGCGATTATCGCAGCAGTTGGATCCGGCGCGAGATGACCGGCGTGGCCAGCTTTAGCGTCGGGATCGGGACCAATGGCCGCGTCACCAATTGCACCGTCAACCGCTCAACCGGTCATGATGCCTTGGACAATGCGACATGCAAATTGATCGCCAAGCGCGCGCGCTTTAATCCGGCCAAAGACCGCAATGGAGACACAGTTGCGGGCAATTATTCCAGCTCTGTCCGGTGGCAATTGCCCAAGTAAAACCGCCTATTCAGAAACCGATGTTAGCGGTGCATCACCGCTGGCATCGGGAACTGTCCAAATCGCGATATTGGCAACCATAATCACGGCCAAAAACAGCATCAGCCCAGCCTGTTTGCGCTGGCCGCGCTTCACCCACAGGAACACCGCACCAATTGTCAGAGCAACCGCGGCGAGCATCATAATAGAAAGCGTTACATTCATAGCGCCCGCTTTAACGCGACAGGACGTTTTCCGAAAGTGCCTTGAATATTCCGCAATCTACGCCCATCTCTAACTCTATGGATTCGCGGTGATTTGGCCGCATTTAAGGGAGATATTTCCATGGGAATTTTTAGTTCGATTAAAGGCGCAATTTTTGGCGATGATGACAAGCCTGATGCAGCCGCTGCCGCTAGTGCTGCTGGCGCTGCTGCTGGTGCAGCCGCTGCGAAAAAAGCTGCCGCCCCGGCAGGCCGCGCTGCGATCAGCGAAGTCGATGTAGTCGCCCGCATTGGCAACATCCCCGGTTCTGACAAGCTTAACTGGCAAACATCCATCGTCGATCTGATGAAGCTGGTGCAAATCGATCCAAGCTACGCCAACCGCAAGGAATTGGCCGGCGAATTGGGCAATAATGATTATTCCGGCACGGCTGAAGACAATATCGCGCTTCACAAAGCCGTGATGAAAGGCATTGCCGATGCAGGCGGGATCGTTCCAGCCAGCATGAAAGACTGATCGGTTTTACTTTGGGGCCTGTTTGACAGGTGCCGGTCAGCGCGCCACACATTGGCGCATGACACAAAAAGAAAATACGCAAACCATTGATACAGTATCGCGCCGTCAAGCTCTTGCCCGAATAGGCACAGGACTTGGCGGCGTTTCTGCGATTGCGCTGCTGCCGGCATGTGCTGCGCAAACATTGGAAGCCGCGCCCGCCGCAGCCGGACGCATGGCTGCACCCAATATTTCGCCTCAGGCCATTAAGGTCGCCAATGCGATGCTGGAGACGGTGGCTTATAATCTCCTCGGCCATCAACCCGAACGCGCCACCAGCGCAGGCGTGGATACCGGCAAGCATGCTGCATTGCGCGGCAAGCTGGAGGATCAAAGCAGCGCGGGCAAAGCCAAGCTCGCCGCCCAGCTGAAATCCGACCTTGCAGTGATCAAAGGCTGGAGCCGCGAAGGCCTTGATGCAGAAACCAATACCAATCTTGACGTGGTGGAAAGCGGCTATTCATTGGCGCTTGATGGTATGGCCTTGCCATATGGAAATACGCCGATAGGCAATTGGCAGACCAACCCCTATTTGGTGATTCAAAACTGCGGCACCTATATTAATATGCAGCGCTTTTTCACGGCGCAGCATCCTTTGCGAACCGGGGATGATGTTGGCTATTATATTGAGCGTTTGCAGGCGCTACCCGGCGTATTGAATGCAGAGCTTGACCGGGTGAAACAAGCCGCTGCCATGGGCGTGATCGCGCCAGATTTCTTGATTGATAAAGCCACCCCACAGATGAAAAACACTCTGCTCGATACGATGAAAGGCGGCGCTCTGCTGAGCCCGCTTGAGGGTTCCGATCTGCCAGAGGCCAAGGCAGCCATTGCCGAGGCGAAAGAGCTGATAACGGGATCGGTCGCCCCTGCATTAGAGGGGCAATTGGCGCAGCTCTATGCAATGCGCAAGGATGCCAAAAGCGACCCCGGCATGTGGGCTCAGCCGCGCGGCGATGAGTATTATGCATGGGCGCTTCGCTCCAGCACCACCACCCGCCTAACCCCTGACGAAGTGCACAATCAGGGACTTGAGGAACTGGCGAGCCTGCATGCACGGATGGACCCGATCCTGCGCGAAATTGGCTACACCAAAGGCAGCGTGGGTGAGCGGATGCAGGGGCTTTCCAATGATCCACGCTATAAATTTGCGCCCGGCGACAAGGGCCGCGAGGAAATCTTCGCCTTTATCGATGAACGGATCGATTGGATCAAAGCGCAAATGCCGCGCGCCTTTAACACGCTGGTCGATCCCAATATGGAAGTGCGCCGCATCCCCATCAACGAAGAAGCCGGAGCCCCCGGCGCCTATGGCGGTGCAGGCAGCAAGGATGGCACAATCCCGGGCCGTTTCTGGATCAATCTGCGCACCACCGAACTTCACCGCAAATATGATCTGGCCGATCTGACATTCCATGAAAGCATCCCTGGCCATGTGTGGGAAGGCGAATATTCCAACCGCCTGCCGCTGATCCGCTCGCTGCTGGCGTTCAACCCATTCTCCGAAGGATGGGCACTGTATGGCGAGCAATTGGCGGATGAGCTTGGCGCTTATGATGATTTCAAAGTCGGGCGCCTCGGCTACCTCCAATCGCTTGCATTCCGCGCTTGCCGAATGGTGGTCGACACAGGCCTGCATTCCAAGCGCTGGAGCCGCGACAAAGCGGTCCAATTCTTCGTGGAACGCAATGGCTCCAAACGCGAGGAAGTGGAGAGCGAGGTCGACCGCTATTGCAGCTGGCCGGGCCAAGCGACAGGCTACAAACTCGGGCATAGCCGCATCACCCAATTGCGCGCCAAAGCCGAGGCGCAATTGGGCACGGCTTATGACATGAAAGCCTTCAATGATGCGGTGATTTTGGGCGGCAATGCACCGATGGATGTGCTGGCCAAAAACGTCGAACGCTACATCAACGGCGTCAGAGCATAAGCGGCCCGCGAATCGCCAAAATCAGGGCGCAAATACCGAGTTAGTTGATAAGACACATCCGAGAAGCCGCCCTAAGACC
>CALFEA010000017.1 GCA_937950385.1 uncultured Altererythrobacter sp.
TGATAAATAGAGCCTTACCTCCAGTCATCCCATGCTTTGGTAATGACGAGGCCGAGAGTTCAATTCTCTCTCGTGGCACCACCCATAAAACCTGATGCTGGCCAACGCCAGAACGCCAACAGTGAGTGCGCCTATTTTGACGCAATTTCAGTAGGTTACGTGGATTCAAACAGTCGTGAAATTTGCAAGAGACGCTTTTGAGGCTCGCGAATGAGGTGATTATCGGCGCGTTTCTCTAAGCACCGGCGACAGCCAACTTGACGGTTTGCTGCTAAAAACGCCGCTAATCCATTTGTTTTCGATTCCAACGCCGCAGGCTGGCATCGTATCTGCCCGCAGAATGTAGTTTTCATCGACGATCAGCAAGGCGTGCGTTGCAATCGTTACCTTTTGCACAAAGCCGCTAAGGCTGGCTCCGTAGTCGACCTTCACGTCATAAAAAAGACAATGAAGTTGGCTCGCAAGCAGTCGTACTCACTCACAACAAGATAACGACCGAAACTATGCATATCAGCCTAGTCACGCACCCCGCCAATATAGCAAACTGTCCCAAATCATCTGGAGGGGGGGCGCACGCGTTGCTCATCGCATAAGGTCCGCTTAAAGAGCTTCCCATCTTTGAACCAATGCCAAGTTCTGGCGCGATCAACGCCCGACTGACCCATGCAGATAATTTCGTAGAAGTTAGCTCCCGGATCATCTTTTCGATCAAGATCGAGCAATAAAAGCCCTTTGTTTGTTTCCCAAGAGATTCCGCTAAATGTCTCGTGATCGAACCACAATTTGTTGCCTTGCAGAACACCGTTTAGCGTAGCCTGAGTCTCGCGTCCGTCGGGCCAAGTGAAGAGGTTTTTTTGGATATATGCATACGGACCTTGCGAAGGGAAAATGCATTCCACTTGAGCCTGATGTGTATCGATTTCTTGGCCCGCCACATCTACATGACGGTATATCCCGCGCCAGAGGCCTTCATGCGCCAACATTCCGGGCATGATTCCTGCCAAAATTGGTTTTTCCATTGCCATTGCGCTCCATTTCGAAGGTTGCTCTATCGAGCGAAGCCCTTAGCTATTTGGATTGAGTCTATAAAAACAACCAACAGCAAGAACGTGACAACTGATGATTGTCCCGCCATAGAATGCCGATGAAAAAACCTGATTTACGTAGTAGCCTAATTAGGCCTTCCTTTGATCCGCAAAAGCTGCAGCTGTTTCTTTCGGTCTATGAATGCCGTGCTTTTTCGTCTGCCGCTCTTGAAAATGGAGTAAGTCAACAGGCTGTTTCAAAATCAGTCGCGCGACTAGAGGATTCCTTAGGTTTAAGCCTGTTTGAGCGCGGTCCAACCGGTGCTGAGCCCACTCAGTTCGCTCACGTTCTGGCTCGACGGGCAAAAACTATCATTGCAGAAGGGCGCTTGGCCGTCGCCGAATTGTCTGCATTACGTGGTTCAGGCAAGGGTTATGTGAGGATTGGGCTCGGATGGTCTTTTCTCCCGCGTATTGGTCCCGCTTTGGTCGAGAGGTTTCGCAAGCGATACCCAGACGTGACCGTTTCTATAGCGTCGGGTGACTCAAAATCGCTTTACCATAAACTCGTAAGCGGTGATGTAGAGTGGGTGGCGAGTGCGCCGCCCAGTGATTTGCCGCTTGATCCAACGTTGGAAAGGCGAAAGCTGTTCATTGACCAGGATATGCTGGTAATGCGTAAAGGGCATCCTTTAGCTGGAAAAGGTATGCCGCCTCTGCTGCTGCTTACGCAGCAACCATGGATGATTTCGGCAAAATTGGTGCAACAATGGCAAAGGATCTGCGATTGTTTTTCCTCCGAAGGGGTTGAGCCGCCGCAAACGCATGTTGATCTGGACTCGGTGATCCTTCTTAAGTCGATGCTTTTACAAAGTGACGGGGTGGCGCTGCTCAGCCCAGAGCTTTTTTCGCTAGAACATGAAAAAGATCAATTTCATGCTATTCGGGACACGCCGTTTGTCATCCCGCGCACCGCATCTATTGCGACTAGGCGAAACTCCAAGCAACAGCCTGTCGCGCGCGCTCTGATCGAAGATCTCGATAATGTCTGGCGCAAACTCATCGATACAGACCTGCATCTTTAGCTCCTAATATTAAGGTTAGGCCCCACGCCCTTGGGTTGTAGCCTTTGTCGTCATAGTTGTTGGTTGGCTTGCTTGCTTGTACGTAATCCTAAATGGAGTAAGTTGTCCGGACAAATTTAAGGCGCAAGCCATAGAGTTCTAGGGGATCCTATATGTACATGAAACGAAAAACGTCTTTCGCGGTAAGTCGCCTGGCATTGGCATCAGCAATCAGCTCAGCAAGTCTATTCGCCGTTCCTGCGGTTGCGCAAACTGCTGATGACGGCGCGGATGCGACCGAAGATGAGAACATAATCATTGTCACAGCGCAGCGGCGCGAGCAAGACTTGCAAAAGGTTCCTGCTGCGGTCACGGCCTTTTCCGCAGAACAATTGCAGGGTCGCCAAATCAGTGACACCAACGATCTTCAAAACCAGATTCCCAACGTCGTTATTTCGACTGGCACCGGAACCTCTAGCTCAGCGCGAATTTACTTTCGCGGCGTAGGCGAGGACGAATCCCGTGGTGCAATCGATCCTGCTGTCGGCATTTACATCGATGATGTTTACCTTGGTCGAACAGTTGGTTCGCTAGTTGACTTGCTCGATATTGAACAAGTTGAAGTGCTGCGCGGACCACAAGGCACGCTCTATGGGCGCAACACCAATGGTGGTGCGATTAAGATCACATCAGTTGCGCCGCAATATGGTGAAACTAGCGTCGCTGGCGAAGTAGGTTACGGCAATTATGACCGGCTACATGGCAAAGCGACCGTCAATCTTGATCTTGGCGGAAACGGCGCTGCAGCGCGCTTTTCTGGCATGTATAAAAAGCGCGATGGCTTTTTTGACTTTAACCCAAATGATGGCCTGGCAGATCAAGGCATTAATGGTCTCGGAAAAGAGGAAGTGTTTGCAGTCCGAGCCGCAGTTCGAGGTCAGATGAGCGATCGTTGGGAAGCGATGGCGTCGATCGATTACACCAAAGACAAAAGCGACCCTGTTCCCAGCTCAATCCTTCCATCAAGCGATGACCCAACAGTGGCCACAGACATTGATGGCGATGTGTTCACAGTTGAGCCTGGTCAAGGCGCATCCTGTGTTGCGGCTGTTCCGCAAATCTTCCAACAAATCGGTTGTTACACTCTATACGACAGTCAAGTGGATGCTCTGGGCGTCTCGATACGCCTGAAGGGAGATTACGACACTTTCAGCATCACATCGATCACCGCCTTCCGCACATTGGAAGACGAGTTGTTCACGCACATTAGCTTTCCGTACTCGCAAACAACTGATCAAAATCAGTTCAGTCAAGAATTGCTGGTCGCAACCGATTTCGACGGGCCGTTCAACTTTGTTGGCGGTGCCTATTATTACACCGAGGACGTGGATCTAGATACGGTATTCTTCTTCCCAACAAGCCAAAATATTACCACAGAGAGTCTGTCATTTTTCGGGCAGGCAAACTTGGAGTTTGGTGGCCTCACGCTAACAGGTGGCCTGCGTTATACCGATGAAACACGCGACTTTTCAGCCAGCTCTGGTGCTCCTGGGGCAGCGACAGTGCCGTTCCCCTTGGTCCGGAAGGTCGACACTAGTAAACTGACATATACGGGCAAAATCGGCTATGAACTAACACCCGATGTGAATGTCTATGCCTCCTACTCAACTGGGTTCAAATCGCCCGGCTTCTCACCTGATTGTTTTGCCGCTGCAGCATGCTTCCTTGGCGTGGAAGAAGAAGAGCTGACGACTTATGAGATTGGTCTAAGAACGAAATTTTGGGACAATCGCGCCACATTTAATGCAACCTATTTCCTCAATGATTACAGTGATTTGCAGATTTCAGGCACTTTGCCAAATGGCGGCTTTTCGCGTGCCAATGCCGGTGAGGCCCGTATTCAGGGTGTCGAACTGGAAGCTAGCTTCGAGCTCGTTGACGGGTTGAACATTTATGCACACGGAAGCTGGTTGGATGCTGAGTATCGCAGCCTATCTGTATTCCAAGCTGGCTTGCTAACCGGTACAAATTTCGGAACTGGCGCACCTGGTGCGGCTTGCGGGAATGTGACCGCTGCGGGCGGGTCGGCCCAGTTTGATCAGCAAGTGATCGATTGCGGCTTGGGGCTTCAACTGAAAAACGCGCCAGAGTGGAAAGGCCTCATCGGCTTTGACTACACCGCGGCTGTTGGGGATGGCGAAATGTTCCTCGGCGGCGATGCTGCTTATGAAAGCGATAGCTTTGGCTTGGTTGCGAACAATCCGGGCGCTTTGATAGAACCGGGTACGCGGCTTAATGCACGCATTGGTTACCGCAGCCCAGGTGATCGTTATTCGGTCACAATCTGGGGCAAGAATTTGACGGATCGAAATTATTGGCGCGCGACCACTAGCGTGAACCAAGTTTATGCAGCGCCCCCGCTGACTTTTGGCATTGATGTTGGATTTAAGTTCGACTGATAGACACTCAAAAGGCCTGTTTTACCTCCATGAAATGGGGGCGTGCTTGTAAAAGTCGCGCCCCCTGCTCATCACTCCGCCTGGAGGGAGTTCGTGGTCTTGTTGGCCTGGTTTTGGAGAATTCCCGCAATGCGAACTGACCCAGCCGTTCCAAAAGTTCAAAGCGAATTCAAGCTCGGAACGAAACCGCTGATCGCTGCACTGCTCGGGGTTGCGCTGGGCGCATCCCCAATCCCCTATAACTCTATTGGGCTTGTTATTGGGCCGATCACCCAAGAGATGGGGTGGAGCGTTGAACAAGTCGCCAATGGAATCACCATTTTTGGTGTGGTGGCAGCCTTGTTGGCGCCGCTTTACGGATTTTTTGCCGACAAGATTGGCTCACGAAAAGTTGCGATCTGGTCGCTTGGCGCATTTATAGTTAGCTTTTCTCTCCTGTATTTTACCCCGCCAAATGTTCATTGGTGGTATGCCATTTGGGTGCTGATAAGCCTATTTGGGATTGGTAGCACTCCTGTCACATGGAGTAGAGGTATTAGCCAATGGTTCCTCGATAATAGGGGGCTTGCGCTGGGCATTATGTTGGTTGGAACCAGTTTGACTGCGATCGTCCTTCCAAAGCTAGGTACAGCCATAATAGAGGCTTGGGGCTGGCGGGCGGTGTTCCCCTCGCTTGCAGGCCTATCGTTGGTCATTGCCATGCCGCTAGCAATATTGTGGTTTCGCGAACCAGAAGCCCATGAACGCCCACCCAAAATCAGTAATGCCAAGGGCGAGTTGGCCGGGCAGACATTGGGGGAGGCGTTTAAAAATTATCGCTTTTGGGTCATGGTGCTGTCTACTATTCTCATCTCGCTCGCTTATGGCGGCGCGCATGTGCACATGGTTCCGATGATCCAAACACATGGATTTACCGCGTCTGATGCAGCGGGTGTCGCGACATTGATAGGGATAGGCATATTCTTAGGTCGAATTGTCGTTGGCTTGTTATTTGACCGGTTCTGGGCGCCTGGTGTTGCTTTTCCAGTACTGCTTTTGCCTGCAATTTCTTGCTACTTATTGATGGGCACTAGTGATGCCTTGATGCCGCTATACATTGGCGCATTTTTGCTAGGCCTCGCCGCTGGTGCCGAATCTGATGTCATCGCCTTTATGGTCGCGCGCTATTTCGGGATGAAGAATTACGGGCGCATCTTTGGCGTCGTCTACCTTTTTTTCGGCCTGTGTGCTGGCCTATCGCCAAAGCTCTATGCGCGCGCCTTTGATCAAACCGGCAGTTATGATTCCATGCTTCAGATCGCAATGTTCCTTTTTATAGGCGGAGCAGCGTTATTGCTGCTGCTTGGACGCTACCCAGATGAAATTGAAGAAAACGATCAAATTTCTTCGCACGGCGTCAAAGCCCCGCAAACTAGCTGAGAGACTAAACCAATGGCCACCCAACCCCAGACAATAATCAGCGAAGAGCTTCGCGCGACAGGCGCTGAAGTACTGGATGATGCTGCCAGCCTCGATTTCTACGCTCACGATATTTTCGATCGAGGGGCAGATTTGGCCGCAGTCGTGAGGCCAGCGGACAAGCATCAGCTAGCTGCAGCTGTTGCGGCTGCGACCAATGCAGGAAACCCCGTCATCCCTCGCGGTGGCGGTATGAGTTATACTGGTGGATACACCGCAGATATGCCCGGCGCGGTGCTGTTTGATCTAAAGAAGATGGACCGAATTATCGAAATCAATGAGGCCGATATGTCGGTTACAGTTGAACCCGGCTGCACATGGGCAGCACTTTATGAGGCGCTTTCAAAGCACAACCTTCGCACTCCTTTTTGGGGTACTTTGTCAGGCCTTAAAGCGACTGTTGGCGGCGGGATGAGCCAGAACGGCATTTTTTGGGGTACGGGCAAATACGGCTCTGCTGTGCAAAGCTGCCTCGCGTTAGAAGTGGTGCTAGCGAATGGTTCGATCCTGCAAGTCGGAAAGCAATTTATGCGTCCATATGGGCCCGATATGACAGGCTTGTTCTTGGCCGATACAGGCGCACTTGGCATTAAGGCAGAGATCACCTTACGGCTCATCCCGGAGGCAAAGAGTCATGGCTATGCCAGTTTCACCTTTGAGCAAGCTGGAAACTTTCTTGCCGCAGTATCGGATATCGAGCGGTCAGGAATTGCGACTGAAATATTCGGCTTTGACCCAAAACTCAACGCTCTTCGAATGCAGCGTGAAAGCATGGCCAGCGATGCAAAGGCACTAGTTGGCATGATGAAGAAGCAGGGCTCTGTATTGAGTGCTTTGAAAGAAGGCGCGAAGGTCGTGTCATCGGGCCGAAACTTTATGGACAAAGCGACTTTCTCGCTCCACGTTCTGGCCGAAGGCCGAATTCAGGCGGCAGCTGACGCGGATATCGCCGCCGCACGCGAGATCGTGGGAGCACACGGCGGTAAAGAGGTGGAGAATACGATACCAAAGATTATTCGGGCTAATCCGTTCGGACCACTCAATTCCATCTTGGGGCCAGAAGGAGAGCGTTGGGCACCAATCCACGGCTTAGTACCCCATAGCGGCGCAGCGAAATGCTATTCAGCTATAGAGACATTGTTCACCCGTTATCGGAAACAAATGGACGAATTGGGGATGCACGAAGGAACGCTGACTGCAGCCGTGGGCGGCGCTGGCGTTCTTATCGAGCCTTGCCTCTATTGGCCAGGCGCGCGCAATCCAGTAATCGAGGATACGGTGCAGGCTGACCACCTTCATAAGTTGCCAATCCATGGGCACAATGATGCGGCATGGAAGCTAGCTAAGGTGCTTAAACAATCGATAGTCGATCTGTTTTTTGAGCACGGCGCAGCCCATTTTCAAATTGCACGAACCTATCGCTACCGTGACAGCCTCTCTTGCGAAGCTGATACCTTGCTTGGCAGCATCAAAGCGCAGGTTGATCCGCGCAATTTGATGAACCCAGGGTCGCTTGGCCTCGGCAATTCTATGAATTGAGGAAAGGTTATGACTGTCACGGATCTTTCGGATTTTGAATGGGAACTGATAAAGCCTCTGTTGCCGCCTGAGCGGGGGCGTTGTGGGCGTCCTGCAGGAGATAACCGGCGCTTTCTTAATGGGATGCTTCACGTACTGCGGATCGGATGCAATTGGCGCGATATAGATGAACGTTACGGTAAATGGAACTCGGTCTATGTTCGGTTCCGGCGTTGGGCCGATCAAGGTGTCTGGGACGGTTTGCTGCAAACGCTGGTCGATCAAGGTCTGACAGAGGACTGGCAGCATATGGCGATCGACCCTGACATTCGCGGCTACGTTGCACAAGCGGCGAAAAGAGGGGGTCGTATACGTTCGCTGTTGGTCGAGCATGCAGCGGCTTTGCGAACGGGTTCAGTGCCCATCACCACGATAAGGCATTCCCTATCCGTCGACAGGCAATCCAAGGTTC
>CALFEA010000018.1 GCA_937950385.1 uncultured Altererythrobacter sp.
CAACTGCGGCCATCAAGCCATCAGCAAAGGGGAAGAAGGCATCAGACGCCACCGCTGAACCAATCGTCCGTGCTTCGCTCCAGCCTGCTTTCTCAGCGGCATCCTTGGCTTTCCAAGCGGCAATGCGAGCCGATTCCAGACGGTTCATCTGGCCTGCACCAACGCCAGCGGTCGAGCCTTCTTTGGCGTAAACAATCGCATTGGATTTCACATGTTTCGCCACTGTCCAGGCAAAGAGGCAGTCTGCCATTTCCTGTTCACTGGGCTGGCGCTTGGTGACGCATTTCAGATCATCTGGCGCAATCTGACCGTTGTCGCGTGACTGCAGCAGATAGCCGCCCGCAATCGACTTCACGCCCATGCCGGGCCGTGCGGGGTCTGGCAGATCACCGGTCAATAATAGCCGCAGGTTCTTTTTCTTGGCGAAAATGGCGCGGGCGTCGGCATCGGCATCAGGCGCGCAGACGACTTCGGTGAAAATACCGGTCATTGCCTCGGCTGTCGCGCCGTCCAGTGGCCGGTTTACCGCGATAATCCCACCGAAAGCCGAGACGCTGTCGCAGGCGAGTGCGGCCTGATAGGCTTCCAAGATGCTCTCACCGCTAGCCACGCCGCAAGGATTGGCATGTTTGACAATCACGACCGTGGGCGGGCCATCGCGAAACTCGCTGACCAGTTCCAGCGCGGCATCGGCATCATTATAATTATTATAACTCAGCGCCTTGCCCTGTAACTGTTCGGCCTGCGCAATGCCTTTGGTCGATGGCCCATCGGGCAGATAAAGCGCCGCGCTCTGATGCGGGTTTTCGCCATAGCGCAATTCGGTTGGCTGGCTCATGGTGAGCGGCAGGGTCGGCGGGAACATCTGGCCCTGATCGGCAAAACCGAACCATTGGGCGATCATGCCGTCATAGCTCGCCGTAGCAGCGAAGGCTTTGGCCGCCATTTTCTTGCGGAAAGCGATGCTGGTCGCGCCACCGCTTTCTTTCAGTTCGGCGAGCAATGTGTCGTAATCCGAAGGATCGGTGACGATCGTCACGAAGTCATGATTCTTAGCGGCGCTGCGCACCATGCTCGGTCCACCAATATCGATATTCTCGATAATCTCGTCGCGCGCCGCGCCTTTGGCAACCGTCTGGGCAAAGGGATAAAGATTGACGATCACCAGATCGATTCCGGCAATATCATGTTCTTCCATCGACGCGACATGGCCTGCATCATCGCGCCGCGCGAGCAGGCCGCCATGCACTTTGGGATGAAGGGTTTTCACACGGCCATCCATCATCTCAGGGAAGTTGGTGACATCGGAAATATCAGCAACATCCAAACCTGCATCACGCAGCGCCTTGGCCGTGCCGCCGGTCGAGATCAAAGCCACGCCCATAGCGGCCAGCTCTTTGCCCAGCGCAGCCAAACCGCTTTTGTCGGAAACAGACAGCAATGCCCGTTTGATCGCAATATTTTCCGTCATGATATTCGTTATCCCATATGTTTGAGCAGCCAGCCGGTTGCTCCGCCGCCGCTGCCCACTGTGTCGGTTATCACCATCTGCATCACGCCATGGGGGATACCCATGCCATCGACCCAGACGCTATCTTCGAGTGCAATTACACCGCTGGTCGAACGGAATTGCCATAAGTTACCGTCTTTGAGGCGCAGCAAAACGCCTTTGCCTTCGGATATCAGGTCGCTTTCGATATCGGGGCCGAGGTGGAAGCGCAGTGCATATTCGACGTCTTTTTTCTTGCGCCGACGTTTGCGATCATCGGGGATCAGCATATCCTCGCCGCGCAGCTCCAATCCGTCGGAACGCATTAACAAAAGCCGTTTATGGACCAGACCAAAGCGCCGGACATAGCCATCATGACTGGCTTCGAGCCGGGTCGCATTTTCCACATCACGGCGGAACAATTCCACCTCATTGACGCCGCGTCCCAGCTTGCCATCGGGCAAAATGGAAGTGCTGTTGCTATTGTCGATACATAAGGTGCTGTGCGCCGCTGTCGTCCGGAGGCCGCGTGCCAGCGATGCCGGAATGGTCGCACCGACCAAGCCTGCACCACCGCAATTGGCGATGATCCGATTGTCGCCGTTGGAAAACTCAAATGCCAGCGTTGAGGCGCAACCGGCTACCGCCATCCGCGCTATGGGCGGCGGGGCAGCATCAAGGATCAAAACAGACCGCCCAGAAGATACCCGTTGATAGCCCCAGTCCCGCGCTTGGCGCAGAGGACGGGCACGAATGCCGCTGGCCGAGATGACTTGTTCGACTTGATCAGCAGCTGTCGCGCCGCCGCCCTGCCAATTGCCCATGCTGCCATCAAAATGGGTCAAGCCGGTCAAGGGTGGTACGGCGAGCGCCAATGCATTTTCGAGAAATTCGGGAGGATCTTCTTCGCGTGCCAGATAGACTTGCCGCAGCATCGACAGCAGGATAACGGCATCCATCTGGTTAAGCGGCGAACGGGAAACCGATCCGCCATCGGCATGGAAAAATTCACCCATCGCCTTTTCCAGTCCTGCTTCGCCAACAATCCGACGAACACGGCCTTCGGGAATCAACAATGAGGCGGCCACCACACCGCTCCACGCCACCAGACGCCCTAGGCTAGAAGTCGCTTTGTCTGCGGTACGATCCAGATGCCGTGCGGTCCGGGCGATATTGTTCAGCACTTTTGAACGATAAA
>CALFEA010000019.1 GCA_937950385.1 uncultured Altererythrobacter sp.
GGGCAAGGCTCCCGCTTCAGGATTTCATGCTCGACCAATTTGGCCAGCCGATTGGACAGAATATTGCGAGCAATGCCGAGCTCGCTCAGGAATTCCTCGAAATGATGCACTCCGTTGAAGCTGGCGCGCAGGATCATGAAAGACCAGCGTTCGCCCATCACTTCCAACGCTTGCGGCAGGCCGCATTCGATCAGATCGCGCAATGGTTCGCGGATATCATTCATATTTAGGTCCTTTTCCTGCAACCTATCTAGCGGGCTTTTCACAAAAATCAAAATATTTCAGTTTTTAGTTGCAACTTAAAATCTATCAAACTAGGTAGTGATTCGCAACTGGTTGTGTTTTGCAACTGATATTCCCCAACGCTCCTCTTGAAAAGGACAGATATGATGACCCTCTCCCCTACTCTTACTGGCCGCGCTGTTATCTTCGTTATGGCATTGTTTTACACCGCCCTCACATTCGGCGTGGCGGTTACTCCTGCTCAGGCCAAGAATAGCGGCCCCTATTACACCGCAGAATTGGCCGAAGCCGCCAAGGATGACCGCGTTGTCGCCCGCGGCGTTGCATGGAAATGCACCGGCACATCATGCCGCGCTGGCAAAGGCAATTCGCGCGCGATCAATATTTGCCGCGGCCTGCACCGCAAGTTTGGCGAAGTGAAGAGCTTTACTGCCAAGGGCGAAGCATTGCCTGCTGACAAGCTAGCGAAGTGCAACGGCAAGTAAACGAAACCCCACCGTTCGCCCCTCTCCACGACTTCTCACAAAGAGGCGAGCGGCCCTTAGCGGCCTTCGGCATTCCCCATCCTTCATGGATACGTGCCGGAGGCCCCTTTTTTGTCTGCTGCCAATGGCCTTATTGAATGAGCGCGCGCTCTCGAAGATCGGCCGCTAGCCCTTCAGCCTTAGTAAACAGATGCACCTGCCAGCCCAGCGCGCGTGCACTGGCGATATTGTCGGCATTGTCATCGATGAACAGCATATCAGCTGGCGAATGACCAAACCGCACCGCTGCCAGATCGAAAATTGCCCGGTCCGGCTTCACCATTTTCTCCGTTCCTGAGACTACAATATCCGCAAAGTGATCGAATATCGGCATAGTTGGACGGAATTGCGTCCAGAACTCATCGCCGAAATTGGTAATGCCAAACAGCGGGACTTCGCGCGCCGCGAGCTGTTCGATCAGCGGCAAAGTGCCAGGCACGGGCCCTGGGATCGTCTCCAGAAAACGCGATGCATAAGCGTCGATCAGATCGGCATATTGCGGGAATTGCGCCTTTCGCTGAGGCACCATATCGGCCAGCGCCCGGCCAGCATCATGCTCAAAATGCCATTCCTGCGTCACGACATTGGCAAGGAACCAATCCAACCGGGCCGGATCATCAATCAGCTTTGCAAACAAATGCCGCAAATCCCACTGAACGATTACGCGGCCAACATCGAACACCACTGCTTTTACGTCCGTCATAAAGCCATTCCTTCAAAAGCAAACGGCCCGCACTCCGTTAGGAGGCGAGCCATTTTGCATCGGATCTGCCCA
The DNA here is from genome assembly GCA_937950385.1 of uncultured Altererythrobacter sp. GTDB lineage: Bacteria > Pseudomonadota > Alphaproteobacteria > Sphingomonadales > Sphingomonadaceae > Erythrobacter. The sequence goes on from CALFEA010000019.1 coordinate 1,543, forward strand.
AAAAGCAGCATCCGCGAATATGCGTCTCAATTAGCCCTGACGAGCTTTGAAACGGCGATTCGTTTTATTGATGACATAAGTCCGGCCGCGGCGACGAATCACTCGGCAATCGCGGTGGCGGTTTTTCAGCGACTTAAGGCTGTTGCGGATCTTCATGGCGTAAATTCCGAATGTTTGGGCAAATAAAAAACGCCGGAAGTGCATCCAGCGTCGCAAAATCTAGGGGCTAGCTAGTCATCATGCGGGCAAAGGTCAACCAATTTGGCAATCATTCTTGCCGCAAATCGGTCAATTTGCGCTCCCACGCCAAAGCATGCTCAATAATCAGGTCGAGCGCTTCATATTGCGGCTGCCACGGCACAGTGGCGCGAATCAGTGATGGGTCAGAAATGAGCGATGCTGGATCGCCTGCTCTGCGCCCTTCCAATTGGCGCGTAATCGGATTGTTGGTGATCCGGTCAACTGCGTCCAAAACCTCCAAAACCGAAAAACCGCGCCCATAACCTGCATTCATTGTCAGCGAGCGCTTGGGCTGATCCATCAGCGCCTCCAGCGTCAGCACATGCGCCGCTGCCAGATCGCTGACATGGATATAGTCGCGCACGCCCGTACCATCATGCGTATCGAAATCGGTTCCAAACACGCTGACCGCCTCGCGCTTGCCCAAAGCCGCCTCGATCGCAACCTTGATCAAATGTGTGGCCCCGGCGGTGGATTGCCCGCTGCGCGCCTGCGGATCAGCGCCCGCAACGTTGAAATAGCGCAATGCGCCAAAGTTCATCGGATGCGCTGCGGCGACATCCCCGAGCATTTGCTCCGTCATCAATTTCGACCAACCATAAGGGTTGATCGGTTTTTGCGGGGTGTCCTCTGTCACCGTTTCAACATCGGGCACGCCGTAAGTGGCAGCGGTGGATGAGAAGATGAAATGCCCAACGCCCGCCTTTACCGCTGCATCAATTAAGCTGCGGCTTTTGGCGGTGTTATTGTGATAATATTTAAGCGGGTCAGAAACCGATTCCGGCACAACCACAGAGCCTGCAAAATGCATAATCGCGGCAGTGTTCTGCTCTTTGAAGATGCGCGCCATCAGCTCGCCATCTTCAATGTCGCCCTCGTAAAAGGCGACCCCTTCAGGCACCGCAAAACGGAAACCGGTCACCAAATTGTCGACCACTGCAACAGGCCAGCCTGCGTCCAGCAAGGCAAGTACAGCATGGCTGCCGATATATCCGGCGCCGCCAGTAACCAGAACGGGTTTGCGTAATGTGTCAGTCATAATGGGCCTGCTAGCGAAATTTGCTTGAAAAAGCGTCAAAGAAACTTGCGCTTTTTAAGCAAATTAACGGCTTTTATCACACGTCCAATGGGGTTTCTGGCAAGGATGTACCTAATGGGCTAAGAGCGATGTCACAAAGGAGCTGAAATATGCGCAAATTCTCAACGAAATTCCTCGCCATTGCAGCGGCCAGCACATTGGGAGCAGGCCTCGGCGGATGCGCGACAATCGCCCCGCCCAGCGCGGTCGAAGTCACACGTTTTCATGATGCTGCGGGCTTGGCAGCAGGCACGCAGACAGCCGAGCAGCGCACCGTCTTTATTGCCAGTGCACCGACCTTGGGAACGCAAAACTCTGGCTCAGACAGCGCGGAAATGGCCAGCTTCAAACGAGCCGTTGCCGCCGAATTGGCGCAGCTCGGCTATACCGAAAGCGCGCGCGCTGATGCGGCCTATATTGCGCAGGTCAGCCTCGACCGCTTTACGACTGGCGAAGAACGCCGCCGCCGTAGCCCGGTTAGCGTGGGCGTAGGCGGATCGACTGGCTCCTATGGATCAGGCGTGGGCCTTGGCATTGGGATCAATCTGGGCGGCAATAAAAGCAGCGTCCGGCTCGGCACTGAGCTTGCAGTTATGCTCAAAAGCGTCGCGACCAGCCAAACCGTTTGGGAAGGCCGCGCCAATTGGGATGTCGCCCGCGATAGCGAGCTTGCCGCGCCTAATGCCAATGCGCCGATCATCGCAAACGCCTTGTTTTCCGAGTTCCCGGGAGGCAATGGTGAGACGGTGAAAATAAGGGCCGATTAAAGAGCCCAATACAAAAGGGACACGCGTGACACTCATTTCAATCGACGCTGGTTTTGACAGCGGCAATATCGAAGTCTTGGACATTGACGGCGCGCGCGCATCGCTCGCAATTCGCAAAGATCACAATTCCGAATTTGCCCAATGGTTTCACTTCCGTGTGACAGGCGCAGCGGGCGAAAAACTCACTTTGAAAATCACAGGCCTATCGGGCTCTGCATTCCCCGGCGGTTGGCCCAATTATAATGCCTGCGTCTCTGAAGACCGCGAATTTTGGGCGCGGGCGGACAGTTCCTATGATGCAGAAGAGCATGATGGCACGCTGACGATCCGTTATACCCCCGCCAGCAATATCGCATATTTTGCTTATTTTGCGCCTTATTCAATCGATCGTCATCATGATCTGGTGGCCGAGACCGCCTCATCTGAAGGCGTGGAGTTGACCAAGCTGACAGACACTTTGGATGGTCAGCCGCTGGACATGCTGCAAATGGGAGAGGGCGACAAACAGGTCTGGCTCTATGCCCGGCAACACCCCGGCGAAACACAGGCGGAATGGTGGATGGAAGGGGTGCTGGAATGCCTCACCGATCCCACTGATCCAGTGGCACGGGCCCTGCGCGCAGCTTGCCGCTTTCACATCGTGCCCAATTGCAATCCTGATGGCTCTGCGCGCGGGCATTTGCGCACCAATGCGGTGGGCACAAATCTCAACCGTGAATGGGCCGAACCCAGCGCCGAAAAGTCGCCCGAAGTGCTCGCAATCCGTGCAAAGATGGATGAGACCGGAGTGGATTTTGCCATCGATGCCCATGGCGATGAAGCGATCCCGGCTGTGTTTTTGGCAGGCTTTGAAGGCATCCCCAGCTGGACCGATACTTTGGGTGATCAGTTCTATTCGTACCAAGCGATCCTTAGCCGGCGCACCCCCGATTTCCAGACCAAATTGGGCTATCCCAAAGCGCCTGCAGGCCGCGCGAATCTCGGTATTAGCACCAATCAAGTGGCGGAGCGCTATGGCGCTTGCGCGATGACTTTGGAAATGCCTTACAAAGATTTGGCCGATGCGCCTGAACCAGAGCAAGGCTGGTCACCAGAACGCTGCAAACTCTTGGGCCGCGATTGCATGGCGGCGCTGTTAGAATGGCTGGAGACGCAGGAGGGTTGAGCGGCGCATGGCCACCTCGTTTGATCCGCAAGCAGCGATTGCAGAATATGTCGCGCGGCATGAAGCGGAATGCGCCGAATTGCATTGCGCAGCAACTGACGCCAGCCTCGACATGGCCCTCAACCAAATCGCCTTTCCTGTGGCGGTTCTGGGCGGAGCATTGCTGCTGCACAAACTTGGGTTTTGGCGAAAGGCGTATCTTTTTCTAACGCGATGCGGGGACTGGCCAAAGCGCGGGGCAGCGACTTTTGGCGCAGTGGCGATGGCGCTGATGGTAGTGGTGCAATCGCCACTTGAATATTACAATCGGGTTTGGCTGGGGAAGGTTGACGGCAATATTATTAGATGTTTGGGCGATGATCCGCGCTGCCCAGAGCCTCCGACATTTCTTGACAAAAACCTCAGCTTTCTCGCAGATCAATTGTGGTGGGCATTGGGTCTGTGCTTGGCTGCCGCCGTTCTTGCGCCTGTCGCAATTTGGTTAAGGCGCCATAATCCGCGCATTGCTGTGGCCGTTGTAGGCAGCGCAGTTTTTCTATGGATGATCACCCCGAATTATGAAGATTGGCGGGAGACTTATCCCATTTCTCAAGGGCCGCTTTATGATGATGTCGCGGTAATCGCGGAACGTGGCGGGATTAGCATGGACCGCGTTTTGGTTGGCAAAAAGATCCATTGGCTCCCTAACATGCATGAAGCGCGGGCCGACTGGCATGATGGCGAGACCAAAGCGATAATGAACCAGGGGATGCTGAATATCTTCAGGGCTAACCCTAGGAATAGGTCATACTTTAAACCCTTCACAGCCGCAGAATTTCGCGCCGTGGCCGCGCATGAAATTGCGCATCTTGAGAAGCGTCACCTTGAATGGCGGTTAGTGGTCTTTGCTCTTGTCGTTATGTGCTTTTCTGTTCTTGCTGCCGGGCTTGCGGAGAAGCTTGCAGCGCGCAAAATTGAGACCGGTGATGATGACAATGTAAGGCACGCAATATTCTGGCCGAGCTTTTTGGCGGCCGGTTTTGCGCTGTATTTCGTTGCTCTACCGATCTCTATCAATTTCCACCGCGTGATGGAAAATCAAGCCGATGCTAGAGGCCTAGAATTGGCGCGTGATCCCGATGGCGCGGCCGAACTTGCGTTGCGTTTTGCAAGGGGAAAACCCCTGGATTGGCCGCGTTGGTATCATACGCTCTACAACACTCATCCCGACAGCTTAACGCGCATTACGCGGGCGATGGAATGGAAGGCGCAAAACACGCCTGACGTTTGGAGCGCAACCGGCTGGAGTGGGCCAGTACAAGAACGATATGGAGACGAATTTATTCCGCATGAGGGTTGGTCGGAAACGGGTACTGAAACGCAAGATGAGACAGAGTGAAACGCTGCTGCTTTACAAAGGTTTACGCCGCGTTCAGGTGCCGTTGCCAGCCCCGCAATTAGGCCCGTTGAGATGGCGAGGCCAGATTAGGCCAGAAGAGGCCAAACGCGAGATGCCGCCTAGGTGGCTGTAAACACAGGGAGATAGGCAGGATGTCAGAAGAGATGAAGCGCGCAAATATTCAAATGGGTCGGCGCATGGTTTTGGGCGGCCTTGCTGGCTCCGCAATCCTGCTGCCTTTCGGTCAAATCGCGCAGGCGCAATCTTTGGGCGGTTTGGGTCTGGGCAAAATTTTGGGCAAAGCTTCTGACAGCGCTTTGGGCAAGCTGGAACAGCCGGGCGCTTACTTTAACGACAAGGATATTCGCATTGGCCTGCCGATCATTGGCAAGGCGGGCGGCGGGCTGTTTGGCTCGATCCTCAATGCCGGTTCAAAGTTGGGCATTCTCGACGGTGTCACCCGCAAAATCAACGATGCGGCAGGGCTGGCCGCCGG
>CALFEA010000020.1 GCA_937950385.1 uncultured Altererythrobacter sp.
GATAGCAGCATGCCAGCCCCGCCATCTGACCAAATACCATATAGCTTCTCAAGCTGCGCTGTGGGCCGTCCATCGGGCGTTGCCAGCCCTTCTGTCATGGCCGCTTTGCTTATCCGATTGGGCAAAATAGCGCCGCAAGGCAGCTCCAATGGTGCGCTTAGATTCTTGCTCATTATCTCAATCCTCAACCCTTGATTTCCGAGCATTATGCCGCAAAAGGTTCGCAATTGAAACGCGTTTATAAGCAGCTGAAAGCGCACTGCCTCTGGTAAGCTCTCCTAGCAGCACTTATATGCGCCTCATGCGCGACCAAATTATGCCAATTGATCTCGATAGACGCGCCCAGCCTCAGCAAAAGCGCGCAGAAAACCGTATTGAGAGTATTCTTGATGCGACCAAAGAGATGCTTGCGCGCATGCCGGTAGACGACATCACAACCAGTGCCGTTGCCAAAGAGGCGGGCATACCGGTTGGTACGGTTTATCGCTATTTCCCGAATATTTACGCCGTTTACAGTGCGATTTTCGAACGGTTCAATCGCGACGTGATCGAAGTAATGCAGGCCTCGGAAGCGGAACGAGCAGGCGGATGGCAGGACGAGCTGGCGATGGATTTGGGCGGCTTCAACGATCTGTTTGAACAAGAACCCGCTTACCGCGCAGTCTATCTTCTAACGCTGACAACGCGCGAGCTTGCCTCCATCCGCGAGGCATGGACGCAGCAGGTGGCTGAACAATTGGCCAAAGGTTGGCGCCTTGGCGACGATGGCTTTTCCGGGACCAATGCCGATGTTGCCGCGCGTATTGTGGTCGAGATTTACAGTTCGGCCCAAATGCTAATCCTGCGGCATTGGGACGATAAACCCAAATGCGAAGCTTTGGCGCGCGAACGCATGATCGCCATTGAAAGCTATTTGCAAAATTACCTGCGCTAAACCGGCGCGCTAGCTGCAATCACCTTCCAGTGATTTGACCCAATCGGTCACCAACGCGGCACCCTCTTCATGGACAGTAGAGCGCCCTATTTCAGGCATCATCTTATCCGCCTCATCCGATTCCAGCCGATAGACTAAGATCGATTCTTCAGGATGGCCGGGGCGAATGCCCCAGCGCCGATTGCCAGTGCCAGCGCCCGCTGCAATTGGTACTTTGCATTCTCCCAGAGCAGCGCCAGACGCATCAGGCAGCAGCGACAATCCAGAGGTGTCAGCAGGACCGATGGGACTGTGGCAATGCGAGCAATTGATATCGAGGTAGGAACGCGCTCGCCTGTCCAGCGTTTCGCTTTTATCGCCCCACCCCGCATTTTTGGGCGCCGTTGTTAGATCATCGGGCGCGCCGGTTAGGAAACCTGTATTGGTCAAATGCATTAGCTGGTTGCGGGCACCGTCATCATAAGTGAACTCGCGGTTCAAATGGCGCGCCTTGGGACCGATTGGCCAGATCGCTTTGCTATTGGAATCGCTGGCATGGCAGCTGGCGCATTCATTCACATTGGGCATGACGTAATCGAAGTCCGCAGCCTCGCCATCATCGCTTACCAGTTTGAGAGGAATGATCCCTCCGATACGGTTGAGGCTGGCCTGCGTTTGCTCATCGTTCCAGCGGTAAGGGATCGCCTCCCAACCTGCATCGCGCAGGACAAGAACCCGCGTTTCGATCAGACGGATATTGTCCAAAGGCAGCTTGCCGCCTTGGAAAAATTCACTGGATGTGTCGCGCAATACCGCTGCGTCGTCTGCGTCTTCGCTTAAGGGATAATAGAAAGTTTTGGTGATCACTGTGCCGACCGGAAAATCGAGCACTTCGCCTTCCCTGTAATTGGCAGAAGCCCCTTCCGGCATCCAAATCGTGCGCAATTTATGCGCGTAATCGGTGAACAATGGCGTGTTGAGATCATAGGGCATGACATCACCGCTCAGCACCAAGGCCCCGCCCGACAATTGGACCTGGCCCCATTCGCGCAGAGTTTCCGGATTGCCCTCAGCGATGTAATTGGCCTCGACCAAAGGCATATCGGGGGCAGCTGTTTGGCTATCCCCTGAGCACCCCGCAAGCGCGCCCATGAGCGCCAGCATAACTGCCGAAATAGTCGCAAAACCGAACTGCATAATTTAGCTGACTGTCTTCTCAGTCAGAGCAAGCTTAACCGGCTCGCGCGGCGTGAGCTTGCAGCGATAAGCCTCGCTTTCCACGCGCGGTTCTTCATTCCCGTTGGGGCCATCGATATTGAGAACATCAACGCCTTCATCGCTAATGCATATCCGGAGCGCATCGGGCAGTTTCCCACCGACCATTTTGGCCGCATCAACATGGCCATCGAACAGCACATCTGGAAATGCGCCAGTGGGGCCAAACAGCATCGTCTTGAGCGCCTTCAATTCCAGCCCATCTGGCGATTCCCCGCCGCCGCTGAACGCATTGCCATAAACCCAAATGCCCTCAGGATAAGGATCAAAGCTTTCAGACTGCTCATCATCGGCATAGCCGGCGGAAAACAGGCTCGAGATGATTACATTGGCGGTGTTGTTATCGGCCACGCGATTGTTGAAAATCTCCACATCATCGTTTGAATTTACGATGATACCCGTGCCCGCCGGAACGCTGGCAACCGGCGTGCCTTCATGACCGAAATTCTCGGTGTTGTTTTCATTGACGTCATTGTCATAGATGCGCGTACCATATCCGCGCTGCTCCAACCCCGGCATGTTGAAGACCAGAATGCCGCCCGTGTTGTTGATCGCAGTATTGCCGTAAACATCGGCATTGATGCTGTTCTCTATCTCAATGCCCGCCACATTATATTCGGCGCGATTGTTGCGCACTACAATGTTCTGCGATTGACCAACGTAAATGCCTGCGTCTGATGCGCCGATCGCAACGCTATCCTCGATCAGCACATTTTCAGTTTGAACAGGATAAAGCCCGTAAGCGCCGTTTTCGGTCTTATAGCCGCCGGTC
>CALFEA010000021.1 GCA_937950385.1 uncultured Altererythrobacter sp.
TATTGGTCGCCAATGGTGAACCCACTTCGCTGGAGGAATGCAGGAACACCTCTGCCCCGCGAAACGCCAATGCGCGGGCAATTTCAGGGTAGAGGATCTCTTCTGACGCAATGCAGGCCAAATTTCCGATCTCGGTTTTGGCGACTGGGAAGACGCCGTCTAGGCCGTAAATATCGAGATATTTTTCCCACACATCATGCGGGCTGGGCGCAAACATGGAAAGCAAGCGGCGATAGCGCAACACGACTTCGCCTGACGGAGCAATGACAAAGCTGGCTTGAAAATAGAAACCTGGGAAATTTGCATCCTGCTCGTAAGCATTGCCGGCGATATACATGCCAAGCCGCTGGGCCATTGCGCCAAGGGCTGTATATTCTGGCCCATCTTTCGCAAAACCGACTTTGGCGGCAAATTCGGACAGGCCAATGCGCCCCGGATAAGACGTGAAGAGATACTCTGGCAGCACCGCCAGCTTTACCGGATTGCCGCTATATTGCGCGATGAAGATCGTCGATCCGCGAATTTGTCCTTCAATGTCGGCAATATGTTGGAGTATAGCGGTGCGCGCTGATGCTTCATCGTCCAGCCTTTCCAGACTGCGCGCTGTTAGTTGCATGGCGACGGCGGAATAGGTCTTTGGATCGGCCAATGCGGCGCTCCTTTTTAGTGGTTTGTTCTGAGCCTGAGCAGAGGGTGCCCCAGCTGCGATCGCAGTGCAAATGCCCGCTGCGATCGCCTGCCTTCGAGCTAGCTCAAAGCCCATGTGGTCACAGCCCCAGAGAGCCGGGATTCATCAGCCCGCGCGGATCGACTTGGGCTTTGATGGCTTTGAGTAAGGCGTCTGCAGCTGGATCAAGGCTGTCGCGGTAGCGATAAGTGCGCCCGATCTGGAAATGCACAGCGTCATGCGCGAACATCAAATCGACAAGCTCTTGTTTCAGTGTTTTAGCCAGCTCCCAAGCCGCTGGATTTGCGGGCAATTTGGGCAATTTGGCCAAATGTGCATCCTCGATTGTGTCTTCAATCACGGCATTGCGCGCATCAGGCCAGTAAAGGCACGGTTCGATTACCACGCCCGCTTTGCTAACGGACGCGATTAGCGTGCCATAATGCATACCGAGCGCCTCCATTTGCTCGCTATATTTGTCGAACAGAGTCTGTGTCGCGGTGAAAAAGGGAATGGCTTTGCTATGCGCAAACAGTCCGTGGATTGGCCCCCAACGCTCGCCATCAGGGCCAAGTATGGAATTGAGCGGACCAAAAGGGTTGGCGCGAATGATCTTGGGGATGGTGTTTTCCACCTCGCGTCCTTCATGTTCGGCGACAATTGCTCGGGCCTGGGCAATGTCGGCGTCAGCACTTGGTTGATTGCGGCCTTCTGCCAGAATATGCAGCGAGAAATTGGCATCTTTCAGAAAATCGCGGCCAGCCAATGCGACCTTTGCGCCTTCTTTTAGCGCGCCCAGCACGCTGCCCTGTTTTTTCATCATACCGACCAATTGCTTGGCATCGGCGGCCATAGATTCGCGCTTCATTCGGATGGCGTTGAGGTAAGGGTCAAAACCGAATGCCTCTGTCGCAATATCGGCTCGTTCAATATTAGACAAAGCGCTCAGCACCGCTTCATATGTGTCAAAGGCAAAGCTGGCATAGCCGTGGGCTTTGGCCTCTTGGATCAGCTTTAGCGTAATCTCGGTTTTGATCCCCAATGCGCCAGTATCGCTGAGGAATAATCCGGTCATATCAGGGCCGTAGGGGCGGGCGAAACTCTTGCCCAGTTTCATCAAAGTGCCATCAGCCAGCGCCACTTCTAAGGCGAGGCAGCTTTGTACGGCGCTTCCGTGGCGGCCCGTTCCCCAAAAGATGCCGTTCTGGCTCATCCCGCCGCCCACGGTCGCTTTGAGGCCAGACAATGTGCCCCACATCGGCGTGCGCAATCCGAGCGGTTGGAGTGCTGCATATAGCGCCGCCCATGTGCATCCCGGCTCCACCGTGACGCTCATATCGTCTTTGTTGATTTCAATGATGCGGGTCATTTCCGCCAGATCGAACAATACAGCGCCCGGTGTCTCTGGCGTATATCCGCCAGTGTAGCTCATCCCGCCGCCGCGGGGTGCGACCACATGGCCTGCATCGGTCGCCGATTTGATAGCGGCGGCAAGTTGGTGCTTGTCCTTGGGACGAACGACTGCTGCGAGCGGTGCTCCGGCATCAAAAATGTCGCTGCCATAAAATTCCAGCGTGGCGGCGTCGGTGAGGACATCCGCTCCGCTGGCTTCCAATGCGGCAGTGAGGTCGGCCGAGGTTTTTAATGGGGGTTTGGCTAAGCTGGCCATCACACAGGCTCCGTTTGAGGTGAGGGGGATTGGGGGGAGGACGAAGCTGCGTCCGCTTCGGGAAATTCTTCCGGATATTTGCCAAGTAAGAGCAATAGCCCGCCGCCAACAATAAACGCGCCGATGGCAATCTCCAAAATTGGGTTGAAGCTGCCGGTACGGTCAAAAACTTGGGCGTAAACAACCGGCGAAGCAGCGCTGAACAGGCCGAATGGCATGTAGAGCATCCCGTAAATCTTGCCGTAATTAGCCATGCCGAAATAGCGGCCTGTCAAATAAGCAATTAGATCGCTTTCCGCACCAGCGGCAAAGCCGAGCAGAAAGCCGGCTGCAGCTGCTAGTGGGAAGCTGATGGTATCGCCGAGCAATATCCAAGCAGAAATCGCCGGTAGGCAAAGGAGTGGGAACGCCACATAGCCCTGCCAAAAGCGGTCGAGGAGCGCGCCAGTTATCAGGCGGCCTGCGAATATTCCAATACCAAGGATGCCCATAACCGATGCCGCAGTTTTTGCCTCGATACCCCGAAGGCCAAGCATGGTTGGCATATTGATAAATGCGCCGCCGAATGCGCCCGCAATCAATGCAATGGACAACCATATCAGCCAAAAGCGGTAGTCTTTCAAAGCTGCGCCAAGGGATACACCTGTCAGATTGCCGCTGGCGCTTTCAATCGCCTTAGGTCGCTCTTCTTTGGTTGGCTCACGGAACAAGAAAAAGGCGAGGATCAGTGCCGCCATGGGGAACAAGGCGACCACCGCAAACATCGATCGCCAGCCATAGGCTTCGATCACTTCAACTGCGACACGCGGGACAATCATCGCTGCTATGCTGGTGCCCATCAGCAATATGCCAAGAGCGAGCCCGCGGTTCTTGTAAAACCACAAATTGACTGCGCGGCTCCATGTTACTGGAGTGGAGCCAATTCCCACCAAGCCAACCGTAACCCAAAACCCATAGTAAATATAAAGGGTTGTGGTTGTGTTTTCTGTTGGTGTTAGCGATATGGCCGCGAATGCTGAACCAAATGCGAAGAGCGACCATAGCGCGACCTTACGCACGCCGAATTTGTCTGCCATCCAGCCAAAAACGGGTGCTAGAAAACTGGCGATGACACCAAAAATACTGATCGGTAGAAGTATCTGCGTTTGGCTCCACCCGAACTCCGCTGATAGCGGCTCTGCTGTGAATCCTATGATATTAAAGGGAATGGGCGAGGCACCGCACATCACGCCAAAGACGCCAGCAAGCAGCACCTTCCAGCCAGCGGAAAATTCGCCTTTCTCAGGGGATTTCATAGGGGCAGTCTCGCTCAACACGTCTCTCCTATCGGCCTTGAACATTAGCCATAGCGGCTTGCTCAAACAAGGCTGCGCAATCTTGCGGCGCGGTAATCATGGCATCATGGCCGGTGGCAATTTCTGCCATGTGCCATCTTGGGTCTTTGGCGGTTATGGCCGCGATATAGGGGAATTGGGTTTGCGGCATAACGGGGCTGGTGCAATGCACATAGGTGCGCGGCAATCCGTCTGATCCGCCATTATTCAATGCAATCGGATCGAGCCATGTTTTGAGCGGGTGCGGGGTCAAGCGTTCACTTGTCCAATCATGCAGCGGATGCTCGGCTGGAATGCCTAGCAATGTTGCCGGAAATGCTGCCATTGCGATGCCATCTGGAGCGAGGCCTTTGATTGCCTCTGCGGCGCGATCAATCGCTGCCTGAGGGCGACGGGCGCCGTAACTGACCATGCTCTCGCCATTGTTAGGCAGTGCGGCATCGAGATATATGATATGCGCGATCCGGTCTTTCATCGCATCGGCCATGCCAGTGATCACCATTCCGCCATAGGAATGACCTACCAAAGTGATTTCCTTCAAACCCGCTGTTTTGACAAAGCCAATCGCATCAGCAATATGTTCAGCGAGGCCCACCTCCGGGTTCATCTCGTCAGCACGTTCTGCCAAGCCGGTCAGAGTAGGCGAGTGGACGCGGTGGCCTGCGCTTTCTAGCAATTGGCGCACGGGGTCCCAGCACCATCCCCCATGCCATGCGCCGTGGATGAGCACAAAATCGCGCGGCTGGCTTGCTGGTGCCGTGACACAGCCCGATGCCAGCGTGGCAGATGCAATCCCAGCGGCACCGCGCAGGACACTGCGGCGGCCAAGGCCCTGTGAATTGGCGGCGTTATTCGGCATTATAAAACTCGGTTAAATTGCCGTCGGGATCGCGCACTGCAAAGGCAGCCACCGGCTCCCCGGTTT
>CALFEA010000022.1 GCA_937950385.1 uncultured Altererythrobacter sp.
GGGGCCTCTTTGCGCCGCGAGCGTCTGGCATTGGCGACCGCTTTGGCAATTGGGGATTTGGCAGGCGCTTTCTCGCTCGAACGGGTGATGGCAGAGCTTTCCAACTTTGCGGACCGCGCGCTTGATACAGCGATTAAAGAGGCAATTGCGCGCCGCATGCCAGATGCTGAACCGGCCGGCATGTTCGCTTTGGCATTGGGGAAGCAGGGGGCAGGCGAGCTCAATTACTCCTCCGATATTGACCCTATTATCCTGTTCGATCCCGAAACATTGCCGCGCCGGGGAAAAGATGATCCGGCCGAGGCGGCACAGCGATATGCCCGCGAGGTGGTCAATTTGCTTTCGGCCAATACCGCTGAAGGTTATGTCTTTCGCGTTGATTTGCGCCTGCGTCCCGCCTCAGAGGTTTCGCCGCTTGCCGTGTCAGCACCCTCAGCTGTGGCGCATTATCAAAGCTCTGCTTTGGCCTGGGAGCGCGCGGCATTTATCAGAGTTCGCGCAGTGGCTGGCGACATACCGGCGGGCGAGGCCTTCCTGCGGCAAATCGACAATTTCGTCTGGCGGTCTGGGCTCGATTTTGGCGCGGTTGAAGAAGTGCGCCTGCTGACCGAACGCATTCGCGCCAATCAGGCTGATCTGGGCGGGCCGCTCACGCCTGGCCCCGGCTATAATCTCAAGCAAGGGCGCGGCGGCATTCGCGAGATTGAGTTCTTTGCGCAAACCCATCAGCTGATCCACGGAGGCCGCGATGCGTCTTTGCGAGTGAAAGGCACGCGGGCGGCATTGGATGCGCTGGCAAAAGCGGGCCGGATTGAGCCGCGCCAAGCGACAAATTTGGGCCGCTGCTATGATCGTTTGCGTGTGTTGGAGCACCGTTTGCAAATGGTGGAAGATCGGCAAACCCATTCGCTGCCTAGCGGCGATGCATTGGACAGTGTGGCGCGGCTCGACGGGCTGAAAGATGGCGCGGCTTTAGTGTCGGAATTGGAGCAGATCACTGATGCGGTCGCGCGCGAATATGATAGTTTGATCGAGGCGGAGGATACCGCCTCTTCTGATGCATTTGTGCCCTTGGCCAAGCCTGAGCCCTTGCGAGAAAAACTGGCTACCCTTGGTTTTGCGACGCCCAAACGCCTTGCGAAACGGATCGAAGGCTGGCGCGATGGGCGCTATCAAAGCTTGCGTTCTGATGCGGCACTGGACGCTTTTGATGCAATGCTGCCGGCTCTTTTGGAGGCTCTTTCCAAAGCGGCAGATCCCGATCAAGCTTTGGCGCGCTGGGAAAGCGTGCTGGACAACGCTTCTTCGGCGGTCAATTTCTTCCGCCTGCTAGAAGCGCAGCCGGAATTGTTCGGGCAATTGATCGCCGTGCTGACATTGGCACCGCCATTGGCAGATGAGCTGGGGCAGCGCCCGCAATTGCTCGATATTTTGATCGATGGCAGCGCGTTGGAATTGCCGGGCGCGGTGGCGGCATTGGCGGATGAAATGCGCTGTGACAATGATCAGGCGGCATATGAAGATGCGCTTGACCAAATCCGCCAAGTGACGAGCGAGCACCGCTTTGCCTTGGGTGTGCAATTGATCCAAGGCGTGCATGATCCGCTGCATATTGCAGCGGGATTGTCGCGGCTGGCAGAGGCAGGCATTGTGGCTGCGCATGAGGCCGCATCAGCGGAATTTTCCCGCGCACATGGCACAATACCGGGGTCTGAATTGCTGGTTCTGGGCCTTGGGCGGCTGGGCGGCGGAATGCTCACCCATGCTTCTGATCTTGATATTATTTACCTGTTTACGGGCAGCTTTGATGCGCAATCGGACGGAGCGCGCCCGCTCAGTGGTTCGATCTATTTCAACCGTTTGGCTCAGCGGGTAACCGCGGCGCTTTCGGTGGCCACTGCGCAAGGCGCTTTATATGAAGTGGATACCCGCCTTCGCCCTCAAGGTGCGCAAGGTCCGTTGGCGGCGACCACCAGCAGCTTTGCCAAATATCAAGCAGAGGCGGCATGGAGCTGGGAGCATATGGCACTTACCCGGGCTCGGTTGCTCTCGGGCGGGGCGGATGCGGCTGCGAGACTGCGAGGCCAAATCGCAGATGTCCTGCTCCAAACGCGAGATCATGCGAAATTGCAGGAAGATGTGCTCAGCATGCGCGCAGATATGGCGAGACATAAAACGCCCGGCGGACCGATGGATGTGAAACTGCTGCGAGGCGGTTTGGTGGACACAGAGTTTTGCGTCCATTTCCTGCAATTGAGCAGCGGCAACGGCCTCAAACCGCATTTGGGCGAGGCGATTACCGATCTGGCGGATGCCGGTTTGGTGAGCGCTGAACTGCGCAGCGCATGGGAGCTGATGACCCGTATTTTGGTGTGCGGACGTTTGCTCGCGCCGCATTTGGGGCATCCGCCGGCTGCAGCAGCACAAGCGATGGCGCGGGCCTGCGGGCAGACAAACTTCGATAATCTCTTGCAGTCCCTTAGCAAAGCACGCCAAGAGGTGTCGCGAAATTGGGCCCAAACATTTGGGCGAGAATTGGAGATCGAAAGCGATGAGTGATTTTACCGGCGCGGGCGCAGCAATGCCCGATATTGCAATGGAAACCCCTGATGGCGGGAGTGTGAAAGCTTCTGATTTTGCAGGCAAAAAGCTCGTCATTTTCTTCTATCCAAAGGATAATACGCCCGGCTGCACCACCGAGGCGAAGGATTTTTCCGAGCTGAAGTCTGAATTCGAAGCTGCTGGCTGCGCGCTATTGGGCGTAAGCAAATGCTCGCCCAAAAAGCACCTGAACTTCATCGCGAAGCACGATCTCACCACGCCATTGGCCACCGATGCCGAAGAGGGCGGATTGTCCGATGCGCTTGGTATTTGGACTGAGAAACAAATGTACGGCAAAACCTATATGGGCATGGTCCGCTCAACCTATTTGGTGGGTTCAGATGGCAAAATCGCGCAAGCCTGGAACAAGGTGAAAGTGAAAGGCCACGCCGTCGAAGTGCTTGAAGCGGTCAAAGCTCTGTAAACTGCTAATATGCAATCTGTTTCTAGTGCAATTCGCGGCGCATTGCTGACCGCTGACCCCACTGCAAAAGCATTTGCTGCCCGCGAAGTTGCGCGCAATTGGCGGCTGGGGCGGCTGGAGTGGGCGTTTGATTGCGCAATGCCCAATAGGCCTGCTTGGCCTGATAAGCCTGATCTGATTGCGCCCAACAAAATGCCCAAACGCGGCAAAGGCGGTTCGGCGGCAAAGCGTATCGCCTTGTGGCACAGCCTTGCGCATATTGAGTTTGTCGCGATTGATCTGGCGCTCGATATGGCAGGGCGCTTTGGCGCAGAAATGGGCGAGGGGTTCGTCAGCGATTTCCTCAATGTTGCCGCTGATGAAGCGATGCATTTTGCGCTGCTTGCCCGCAAGCTAAAGGCGCTGGGCAGCCATTATGGCGCTCTGCCCGCCCATGCAGGCCTGTGGCAGGCGGCGGATGAAACGAGCCAAGATGTTGCGGCGAGGCTGGCGATTGTGCCGATGGTGCTGGAGGCGCGCGGGCTCGATGTGACACCGGCCACATTGGAGCGGGTGAAAGCCCAAGGCGACGACAATGGCGCAAAGATTTTGAGCCGTATCTTGAGCGATGAAATTCGCCATGTTGGGGCCGGCACAAAGCACTTCATCGCAGTCACCAAAAGCCGCGGCCTGATTCCTCAAACAGCCTGGAAATCCTTGGTTTCGACCCATTTCAGAGGGGCCGTTAAGCCGCCATTCAACGATTCAGCGCGTTCCGCAGCCGGTTTGTCGCGTGACTTCTATGAAGTTATTGCTTTGTAGGATTTTGCAACGTTTAACGTCCGCACAACGTCAGGATAGGGCGAAAAGCTCGGCTGGCCGGTTCGCGACATGCGGATCTTAAAGAATTGAAGGGCGCTCTTGGGGGCGTACATAAGGATTAATTTTTTGCTGGTAGAGCACTTCTTGCGTCGCGCAAAAATTATGGGTTTGGCATGTGCAGGGGCGCTGGTCGCTTTTGCTGCACCCGCCCATGCGAACACAGCTACGGCTGATGTTGCCGCTCCGTTGGAGCAGCAATCCACCAGCCTTTCATCTGGTGACGAGCGTTTTCGCCAATTGTTTGCCAGCTGGGAATCATTGGATGAAAGCGGGCCGCAGGCACCGGTTCAACAGCGCCCTAGCGTTGCCATCCCATCTGCTATGCCTTTGAAAATGGCTAAGCTGACCAGCGGCTACGGCATGCGCAATCATCCTGTTTTGGGTCGCCGCCGCAATCACAAAGGCGTTGATCTGGCTGCGCCAACCGGCACTCCGATTTATGCCACCGCTGATGGCATGGTTGCCAAGGCGTTTTGGTTTTCAAGCTACGGTCTCTACATTCGCATCGATCACGGCGCGAAATTGGAAACACGTTACGCTCACATGTCGAAACTGGCCGTTGCTGCCGGTGAATATGTTCGCAAGGGCGATATCATTGGATATGTCGGTTCAACCGGCCGCTCCACCGGACCGCATTTGCATTATGAAGTGCGGATTGACGGCGTTGCTGTGAACCCCATTCCTTACATGGTCGAAACAGAAACCCAGAAGCGTTTTGCCATGGCCAATGGCGAAGGCGGACGCGGCGGACAATAGTTGCCCACTAACGCGGATTTTGCCGGATAGAAATTGAGGCGCTGAGGGAAACCTCGGCGCCTTTTTTCATGTGGCAATTCTGCGCTTGGCCCGTTTTCGCTTGCCCCGCCCCGTTTTCGCTTGCCCCGCAATGCCGACATAGTAAGCTATGTTCAATGATACAAAACTGAGCGCAAAAGCGCCTCGATTCTGCTTCGAAGCAGAATGCGAATGGGAGAATATCTGTGAGCATGCATCCGATCACTCATGCGCAAACGCGCCCTGACCAAGCCGCCGTTATTGTCGCAGAAACGGCTGAGCAGATCACCTATGCTGAGATGGATGCTCTATCCAATCAGTTTGCCCATTTGCTGCGCGGGCATGGGTTAGAGCCGGACGATACATTCGGCGTCCTGCTAGAAAACAGGATTGAGTTTTTCCCAATGATTTGGGGTTCACAGCGGATTGGCACGATGATGGTGCCAATTTCGACCCGGCTTACGGCGCCTGAAATTGCCTATATTTTAAACGATAGCCAGACCAAGCTACTGTTCACTTCGACCAAATTTGCTGATGTTTTGGACGGCATCAAATCCGAATGCCCCGATCTAGAGGTATTGGTTTTGGACGATGAGGGTGATGCGAATTACGCCGCTGCTCTGGCGCGGCAATCCACCGATGCGCCCAGCGATCAGACCGCTGGCCTAACCATGCTCTATAGTTCGGGCACAACCGGTCATCCCAAAGGCATTCGCCCCGCTCCTCCTGAGGACCCCGACCCGCAGGCAATCGTGCCGTTCCTGGGCCTTGCAACAATGGGTGCGCAAATGCCTGCCGATGGCAGCATGATCTACCTCTCGCCAGCGCCGCTGTATCATGCCGCGCCGATTGGTTGGTGTTCAGCGGCGCAACGTTTGGGCGGAACAATTGTCATGATGCAGCGCTTCACGCCTGAAAGCGCGCTCGCAGCAATTGAGAAATATAAAGTCACAGACAGTCAATGGGTGCCGACGCATTTTGTCCGGATGCTCAAGTTGCCTGAAGCAGAGCGCACGAAATATGATCTCTCCTCCCACAAGCGCGCATTGCATGCCGCTGCGCCTTGCCCTGTAGAAATCAAGCGCCAGATGATTGATTGGTGGGGACCGATTGTGAATGAATATTACGCCGGTTCTGAGAGCATTGGCATGACCATGGTCCACGCCGCGCAATGGCTCGAAAACCCGGGCACTGTCGGCAAAGCGATCCATGGCA
>CALFEA010000023.1 GCA_937950385.1 uncultured Altererythrobacter sp.
AGTCAGGCTGGATTTGCGCGCGATTGAAACCGACACTTCAGCAATATCACGCAGCTCTTTTTGATCTGCCACGGCGAGCACAGGGCGCTTGCGCGGCTCGTTAATCTTGAAACGAATCTTGCTGCGGTCAGGCAAAATAGCGCCGCGCCAATTGCGCGGGCGAAATGCGGAAATCGGGGTCAAGGCAAGTAGCCGCGATTCGAGCGGGAGAATCGGGCCATTGGCGGACAGATTATAAGCGGTGGAGCCAGCAGGTGTGGACAGCAGCACGCCGTCGCAGACCAATTCCTCCAGCCGGACATTGCCATCCACCGAAACTTCGATCTTGGCTGTCTGACGTGTCTCGCGCAGTAGTGATACTTCATTGATCGCAAACCAATCGCATGACGCACCGCCTTGTGTGGTCGCTTGCATCCGCAATGGGGGAATGGAAAACCCGCGTGCAGCGTTTAGTCTTTGGAGGAAGTCTGTATCGTCATTGCGGCTGTTCATTAAGAAACCGACGGTGCCTAGGTTCATGCCGTAAGCGGGAATTACGCGTCCTTCATCCAGCATAGAATGCAGAACCGCGAGCATATAGCCATCGCCGCCCAGAACAACGACTGCATCCGCTTCGGCAAATGGCACCCAATCATGTTTCGCCAATAGCCCTTGGTAGGCCTCTTGTGCGCGCTCTGAATCAGAGGCGAGCAACGCAATTTTCTTGTATTTTTGAGTATCGGCCACTTGGGTCCCCCGGGTAAAACTGAACGCTGCGACCTTTTATCGCGCTCTTGTATGTGGGGCTGTGCCATTTTTCAACGCATTGCAATTGGTAGCTGCTTACGAAATTCGCTAGGGGTAGGGGGCAAACATGGTCAAACCGCCATCATATCGCCCCACTATGCGAAGCAATGCATTGCCGCCTGCACTCGAATCGTCCTTGCAGGGTGATTTGCTCAGCGCATTGGGCCGCAATGAGATTGAAGTATTGTTTCAACCGCAATTCTCTTGCGCCGATGGCCGGATGGTCGGGGCAGAGGCCTTGTCACGTTGGCAACACCCTAGTCTGGGCGAGATCGGCGCACGCGACCTTTTCTCCATCGCAGAGAAAGCTGGGCTGGTGGCGCCCGTTTCCCGGCATGTGGTGGCGCAGGCATTGGAGAGAGCGGGGGGCTGGCCAGATGACCTCACATTATCGCTCAATATTACGCCAGAGGAAATTGCAGAGCCTAGCTTTGCGCGTGACTTTGCCTCGCTTGTCGGGCGTTCCGGCATAGCGCCGTCGCGCCTGACGCTAGAGATTACTGAGGATGTGTTGCTCAATGATCTTGATCTTGCGGCCGAGGCGCTTGCCGCGCTGAACGGGGCGGGATTAAAGATCGCGTTGGACGATTTTGGCGCGGGCTATTGCAACTTTAGCTATTTAAAAAGCCTACCGCTCGACCTTTTGAAACTCGACCGTGCAATGATTGAGGGCATTACGAATGACCCTCGTGATTTGGCGGTGTTGCGCGCGATTGTGACACTGGCGCATGCGCTCGATTTGGAAGTAGTGGCCGAGGGAATTGAGACAGAAGCCCAGCGCCAGGTTATCGTAGCGGAAGGCTGCGCCTATTGGCAGGGCTTCTTGCGCGCAGAACCAATGCGCAATGCAGAAATGTTGAAATTTGCTGACTTATAGGGCGCTATTTAGCCGCCTTATGCGCGATCCCGCTCAATCCCTTTGTAAGCTGATATAGGCCATTGAGGCGGCTTTTCGGATCGCTCCATGCGCGGTTGATCACAAGCTTCATATCGGGGCGGAGTTTGGCGGTATCTTTCAGCCT
Source organism: uncultured Altererythrobacter sp. (assembly GCA_937950385.1). Lineage (GTDB taxonomy): Bacteria > Pseudomonadota > Alphaproteobacteria > Sphingomonadales > Sphingomonadaceae > Erythrobacter. Next base: position 1,809 of record CALFEA010000023.1, read on the forward strand.
ATCGACATAATTGAGTAGGCCGACAGGGTCTGGGAAATCATCCTTGTGGAATGTGACCAGAGTGCCGCGTGCTCCGACGTCAATCTTTGCAATATTGGCGGCGATGGCTTGGTGCTTAATCTCAATCAGGCGAACGAGGTTTGACGTTGCATCGGGTAGCGGCCCGAACCGGTCGATCATTTCAGCCGCCATAGCCTCAATTTCACCCTTGTCAGATGCATCATTTAGGCGGCGGTAAAGTGCCATGCGCACTGCCAAATCGGGCACATAGTCATCCGGGATCATAATGGGGGCATCGACCGTGATCTGGGGCGACAAAGTGTCGCGCTCTGCGGTCAATCCAGCCTCGCCAGCTTTCGCTGCAAGAATGGCATCCTCCAGCATGGATTGGTAAAGCTCAAACCCAACCTCGCGAATGTGGCCCGATTGCTCATCGCCCAGCAGATTGCCTGCACCGCGAATGTCGAGGTCATGGCTTGCAAGCTGGAAGCCTGCCCCAAGCGTGTCGAGATCACCCAGAACTTTGAGGCGCTTTTGCGCAACCTCTGAAAGGGCGGTGTCCTTGGCGTGCGTTAGATAAGCGTAAGCGCGCAGCTTTGACCGGCCGACGCGCCCGCGCAGCTGGTACAATTGCGCAAGGCCAAAGATGTCGGCGCGGTGGATGATGATTGTGTTCGCAGAAGGCAGATCCAGCCCGCTTTCCACGATGGTAGTGGAAAGCAAAACCTCATATTTGCCTTCGTAAAAGGCGCTCATTCGCTCTTCGATTTCACCTGCGCCCATCTGGCCATGAGCGCTGATCGCTTTAACCTCGGGCACATGCTCGGCCAGCCATTCTTCCACGCTCGCCATATCGGCAATGCGCGGCACGACGATAAAGCTTTGCCCGCCGCGGTGATGTTCGCGCAGCAAAGCCTCGCGCATCACCATATCATCCCATTCCATCACATAAGTGCGCACAGCGAGCCGGTCGACAGGTGGCGTTTGGATGGTGGAAAGTTCACGCAGGCCCGTCATGGCCATTTGCAAGGTACGCGGGATGGGCGTTGCCGTCAGGGTCAGCATATGCACATCAGCGCGCAATTGTTTTAGCTTTTCCTTATGCGTCACGCCAAAGCGTTGCTCTTCATCCACCACAACCAGCCCAAGGTTTTTGAATTCTGTTGTCTTGGCGAGGATGGCGTGGGTGCCGATCACAATATCTATCTTGCCGCTAGTAAGGCCTTCACGTGTTTCAGTGATCTCTTTGCTTGGCACGAGACGGGAAAGTCGCCCAATATTGAGCGGGAAGCCAGCAAAACGCTCCGTGAAATTGGTGAAATGTTGTCGCGCAAGCAGAGTGGTTGGGGCAACCACCGCCACCTGCTGACCGTTCATTGCGGCAACGAATGCGGCGCGCAGGGCAACCTCAGTTTTCCCGAAACCAACATCGCCGCACACCAGGCGGTCCATTGGGCGCCCGCTTTCCAAATCGCGCAGAACATCGCCGATGGCGCGGTCTTGATCCTCGGTTTCTTCCCATGGGAACCGGTCGAGGAATTGGTTGAAGCTGGCGGGATCAGCGGCGAGCACAGGCGCTTTCTTCAGAGCGCGCGCTGCGGCAACTTGCAGCAATTCTCCGGCAATTTCGAGAATGCGCTGTTTTAAGCTAGCGCGGCGTTTTTGCCATGCTTCGCCGCCCAATTTATCGAGCATGACGGCATGTTCGCTGCTGCCATAGCGTGATAATACGTCGATGTTTTCAACCGGGATAAACAGTTTGTCGCCGCCGCGATATTCTAGGCGGACGCAATCATGCTGGCTCTTGCCAACTGAAACGGGTTCGAGACCCAAATATTTGCCGATGCCATGCTCGACATGAACAACCAAATCGCCGCTGCTGAGTGCTTGCAATTCGGCCATGAAGGCATCGGAATCGCGCCGCTTTTTCTTGCGCCGAACCAACCTGTCGCCAAGCACATCCTGCTCGGTCAGCAGTTCTATCTCATCATTGGCAAAGCCGGTTTCTAACGGCAGAACCATGGCCGCCGCCTGGCCTTTTGCCGACATCCCTAGCGCTTCTTGCCAGCTATCAGCGAGCCTTATCTCAAGCCCTGCTTCGGAAAGGATCGAGGCGATCCGCGCGCGGCTTCCGGTGGAATAGGCGGCGAATAGCGGGCGCTTGCCGGATTTTGAAAGTTCGCCAAAATGCTTGGCGGCTTCTGCATAAATGTTAGCGCCTTTGCCCCGCTCTGGTGTAAAATCGCGCGCAGATGAAAAACCGAAATCGAGTACGGTGTCCGATGGTGGTTCGGCAAAAATGGATGCTTTGTGGATCGGTTGTGCGGCAGAGCCTGCGTTGAACTCCGTTTGCGTCAAATACAGCGCATCGCTGACCAGCGGGCGGTAGCTGCCTGCTGCCTGTCCTGCCGCCTTGGTGCGCGCCTCGCAATAGTCAGCGATATCTGATGTGCGTTCTTCAGCAGCCGACGCCCCGCCAGCATCCATAACCACAAGATCATCGGGCCCAAGATAATCGAACAAAGTGGCCAGCTTGTCCTCAAACAAGGGAAGCCAATGTTCCATGCCCGCCAACCGCCGACCATCAGACACAGCCTCATAGAGCGGGTCTTGTGTGGCCGCTGCGCCGAATTGCTCGCGGTAACGGCTGCGGAAGCGTTTTATTGATGCCTCATCCAGCAATGCTTCGGACGCTGGCAGCAGCAAATGCTGCTCAAGAGTCCCCTTACTCATTTGGGTTGAGGTGTCGAAAAGGCGCAGGCTTTCGAGCTCATCCCCAAAAAAGTCGAGACGCAGGCCTTGTTCAAGCGAGGATGGGAAAATGTCGACAATCGAACCGCGCACCGCAAATTCGCCATGATCCACCACCGTATCGACGCGGGAGTAACCCTGGCGCTGGAGCAATGCGGCCAAGCTTTCGTGGCCAATATTTGTGCCGACTTTAAACTCGCGCACGCTTTCGCGAATACGGAATGGTGTGAGCGCACGCTGCAGCATGGCGTTGACCGTGGTTACGACCAGCTGCGATCCGGCTAGCGGGGCCTGCAATTTGAACAATGCCGATAGCCGATTTGCACTAACCGACAGGGCGGGGCTAGCGCGGTCATATGGCAAGCAATCCCAAGCGGGGAATTCGATGACTTCGACTTCTGGCGCGAAATAGCGAGCTGCTTCACCAATGGCTCGCATGCTTGCATCATCTGAGGCCACATAGACCGCGCGCCCTTTGCTCGCTCTGGCCAAATCAGCCAGCACCATTGGCTGCGCCCCGCGTGCAAGCGAGGCGAGGGTAAGCGGCTGCGTAGAGCCGATAAGGCGGTCAATATTGCTCATGCAGTGTCTCGGGCGATTAGCGCGGGATCTCGACAAAATCGAGACGCTGCATCGCGGTCATGTGTTCGCCTTGGAACCGTTCTGGAACCTCGTCCGTCCCAAATGCCCAGGCGAGGACATCCACATCGTCTTCATCCAGCAAAGCTTCAAACCAAACAAGAGCGGCTTCGTCCCACCTAGGTGAATAGCGATCAAAAAAGCCGCCAAATGTGTAATCCGCCTCGCGCGTGCCGCGGTGCCAGCTACGAAATTTGGCGCGGGCCATGCGCGTGTCGAAATCGGGGGTTTGAGCAGTCATGCCCGCCGGTTAATCGACTGGCCCGCACGGTGCAAGCATTGATGGTTTTGCAGGGAATTTGGCTGCGCACTTGGAGCCTGCGTCTAACCAGTTATAGAAGGCTGCATGCGCCCTGACATTCTCAACCCGCTATTTGCCCAAACCGATACGCTGGACGGTATCGGGCCAAAGCTGATGAAGCCTTTGGAGAAGCTCGGCCTCACGCGGCTACGCGATGCGCTATACCATCTGCCAGAAAGATTTGTGACGCGGCGCGTTATTGAAAGCTTGGATGATGCGGGCGAGGGTGAGCAAGTCATCATTGCGCTTACCCCGACAGAGCACCGCGCACCTTATAATCCGGGGCGCGGGCCATACCGAGTGCTTGCACAAGACAGTGTCGGTAATATTTGCGCGCTGACGTTTTTCGGGCGGGCATCCTATGGCGCGAAGAAGCAGTTGCCGGTGGGGGAGAAGCGATGGATTGCGGGCCGCCTCGACCGGTATGGGGACATGCTGCAAATCGTGCACCCCGATCATATCGCCAAAGAGGGCGCTGAAACAATGGGCCAATTGTGTGAGCCTGTTTATCGCCTTTCCGATGGTTTGACGCAGGCGCGGGTAACATCGCTAGCAAGCCAAGCTTTGGAGCGTGTGCCGCAGCTTCCAGAATGGATTGAGCCCACGCAATTGGAAAAAGAGGGTTGGCCGTCTTGGAGTGATGCGCTGAACCTTGTGCATAAGGGTGATAATGCGGAGGCGCGTGACCGCCTTGCCTATGATGAATTGCTTGCCAATGCACTCGCTT
>CALFEA010000024.1 GCA_937950385.1 uncultured Altererythrobacter sp.
ATGAAGTGGCGCAAATGATGGGCGGTCTGGCCTATATGACCGGCGAGCCCGGCAAACCCACACGCGCCGGCGCTAGCGTTATTGACGTAACCGGCGGCATGTTCGGGGTGATCGGCGTGCTGGCTGCATTGGAAGAACGTCACCGCACAGGCAAAGGGCAAAAAGTCGTCGCCAGCCTATTTGAAACAACCACTTACCTTGTTGGTCAGCATATGGCGCAATATGCCGTTACCGGCGCGCCTGCTGCCCCTATGCCAGCGCGCATTTCCGCTTGGGCGGTGTATGACGTGTTCCAAACCAAGGATGAGCCCGTCTTCATCGGAGTGGTTACCGATGCTTTGTGGGAGAAGTTCTGTAAGCTGTTCGCGCTTGATGATTTATGGGCAGATGAAAGCCTGCGCGAGAACAATCAACGCGTACAAGCGCGCGACCGGATCATACCTGAGATACGGGCCCTGATTGGCCAAATGACCGCAGATGAAGTGATCCAAAAGCTAGATGGATCAGGATTGCCTTTCGCCCCCATTGGAAAACCCGAAGACCTTTTCGATGATCCGCATTTAGCGCAAGGCGGCCTAGAAGACGTAACGCTGGACAATGGCACCAAGGTTCAATTGCCAACCATCCCGTTGCAAATGGATGGCAAGCGCATTGGCACTCCGCAGCAATTGCCGAAGGCAGGCGCGGATCAAACCGAAGTGCTCAGAGACCTAGGCTATAGCGAAGAAAAAATAGCAGAGTTGCGTTCAAGTGGAGCAATGACATGAGAAAACTGATTTTGACAATTACCGGATTGCTTCTTGCTGGATGCGGAAGCGCGGACTCTATGCCAGTGGAGGAGGACACTAAAGGCTCACCCCAAACCGCAAATCGCGCCATGGAGGGCGTGGATATTACCGAACGCCTCCCGACCGACATTCGCCGCGCTTCGATCGTTGTTCGCGATATGGATCGTAGCCTTGAATTCTATCGCGACGTGCTCGGCCTCGAAATAAATTACGACACAGTGGTAGAGCTGTCGGGCGTAAATTTGCCTGTGGGCGAGCCGGGCGCCAAAGCGCGCTTGGTGCTGCTCAATGGCAATGATCCCTATGTCGGTTGGGTCGGCTTGCTGCACCCGTTTGAACCTGAATTGGAAGGAGCGGACGAACCCTATCCAACACGTCTAGCGCCAGGAACTGCCTTTCTAGTGGTCAATACCGAAGATGCGGAGACAACTTGCGCAGCGGCCAAGAAATTGGAAGGCGTAACGATGACCGGACCAACCCGCTTGCAAGTTTATCCAGGACGCGATGGCCGTCCCGATATAAATGTGCGGGGATGCAATGTGTTTGACCCCAATGGCGTAGCGGTCGAAATCAACCAGCTATTGAATTAACGCCGTAAGGCATCGACCACAGCTGATGCTGTCAACGAGGCCGTTTCATCAAGCACAGCGCGCGTGATATCGAGCCGTTCGATAAGCTTTGCATTGGGGATGAGCAAAGCGGCTCTCCGCGTGGCTTCCAGGAGGCCCGATTTCGAGGCGATCACTGTTGTATAGGCGCCCAGAGAAGCAAAGCGTTCTTCCAAAGGATAACTGAAGCCTGCGTAGAAACCAGCATTCATCGCTTCGCCATGGCGCAGCTGCTCGACGAACATCGAAAGGCTGCGCTCCATTCCTTGGCTGGCAATTCTTCTGGTAATCCCACGTTCCCAAGCAGGCGTAAGGCTCTCCAGATCAGAGGTAAATCCGGGCGGCGCAGCGTTTGCTTGAAGCAGTTGAGCCCGCGCACTTGGTTCAAAAGCAGGCACATCGCAGAGCACAAGCCGCCCAACGCCAACAGCATCCATCAGCGCCATTTCCGCCGCGACCAAACATCCGGTATGAAAGCCAAACAGGTCTACAGAGGCACCCCCACAAAGCGGAGGAATGAGCGCCGCCATAGCCTCTGCATAGTCTGAAATTTGCGCATCAGCTTTGAAGGCATGCGATCCGCCATGGCCAGGATAATCGGGCGCGATCACCAGCCGGTCCTCGGCCAAAAGCGGCATAATCTGGGTAAACGCCAACCCGCTGAATGGTGCAGGATGCAAGCAGATCAGCGGCGGCGCATTGCCCGCCTCGCCTACCATGCGATAATGCAATTGACCTTTCGGTCCATCGGCATAACCGCAAGTCACTCCCTTTGGGATCACCGGGTTCCCTCGTTCAATCTTTCAATCTGCTCTTGGTAAAGTCGGCGCGTGGCAGGCATCAATATGAACGGCAAAATCGCGAATAGCACTGGCACCGTCGCGACAGCATAGCGGATATTCTCTTCCCCGTAGACCAGGCTGGAAAGATAGCCGGTGGCAATCGGGCCCAAAGCGCCAAACCAACTTATCGCCAAGTAGTATAGCGCAACCACCTGTCCGCGAATTTGCGAGGGTGTAATCGCCAATAGCGCCGTCACACCAACGGCAGAGACGATACCGATCCCAACAGTGTTCAAGCACAAAACCACAATCGCGAGTTCGGCTGAAGGCATAAAATAGGGCAGTACAGCCGTTGGAACCATAATGAAAAAACCGAGATAAAGGATCTTGAGCGGGGCATCGGTCACTCCCTTAGTAGTCATCCGGTCAGAAATGCTGCCAAAAATCATCATATTGATCGGGCCGATAACCAGCAAAAGAATGCCATTGATCAGCGCATATTTCTCTGCGGGCCAGCCCCATGTTCGTTCAAATGTAGCGGCCAATAAGCCTTGGCTATAAGCAATCGCTGTCATGCAGCAAACGACCATGATGAAACCGAAATACAGCCAAAAATTCTTAAAGATGTATTTCAGCGCATCGAAGAAACTGCTGCCTCCGATAATTTCCTCAGACACGGTAGCCGGTCTGCGAACTGGCTCCTTGATGAACAGGAAAATGAGGGCAAAAATCAGACCAGGTAAGCCGACTACGATCAGAATGAAACGCCAAGGGCTCAGCTCTCCAAAAAGGGGAAGGGATTGAGTCTCGCCTGATGAGGCAATTGCAATAATCGCCGCTGTCAGCAGCGATGCTAACCCGGCGCCAATTGGCAAAGCAGAGGAATAAAACGCGATTGGTTTTGCACGCTTTTCCGGCGGAAAACTATCGCCAATCATCGAGAATGTCGCTGGACTCAGCGTCGCCTCACCCACGCCAACACTCATCCGGGCGGCGAACAATTGAGTGAAATTCTTGGCTAGCCCAGTCGCGACGGTTGCTGCTGACCAAAGCGCAATCCCAATCGAAACGATCCACACGCGGTGCCCTCTGTCGATTAGCCAACCCATAAAAATCCCGACAAAACCGTAGATGATGGTGAATGCGCTGAGCAGCCAACCCACTTGAATGTCTGTTAGTGCAAACTCTGCTTTTATCGGCTCAACCAAGTAGTTGAGGACATAACGGTCTACAAAGCTGAAGATGTAAGCAAAGGTTAGCATCACGACGAGGAACCAGCCGCCTGCGGCACTGGGGTAAGGTTTTGCGGAGCCCGCTACTGCGCCTTCCGCATCGTCGATAGCGTTAGCGCTCATGCTCCCGCCTCAGGGATAAAGTAAATCACTACCAAATTGTCATCAAAATCCACGATCCCGATTTCGCGACCAACCCGTCCATCGTGAGTTTTGAGCACTTCTTCTGGATAGACCAGCAAGCCCAAATCCCGCGCACCCGCCATGACCTCATCACAATCCTGAACCTCCAACACAATCGCGCTGCGACGTGGGTAAGGCACCGGTGCGAGATCGGTCTTAGCAATCTCGGTCAGCGCCATTACGCGTTCCTGACCCGGTAGGCTAAGCGTTACAAAGCCCAGCTCCGCATCTTCGGAAATATCAAACACACTTCTGGAATAACTTTTCGGATTATCACCCAAGCGAAAGGCCACTTCAAAGCCTAAGATGCCTTCGTAAAATGTCAGCGCTTTGTCCAGATCAGCGACAACAAAATTGCCGCGCTGGAATCTCACAGGAGGCTTCTGGTTCATATCCATTCCTTTGGTTCGCCGCGCACTTCACAGCATTGGACACCGATATTTGTCCCGTAATAGAGGTTCGCAAGCGCGCGCGGCATAGTTTGAAAGCCGTGCGCAATATCCTGCACCGGTTTGAGTTTTCCGTCTTTGATCCAGCCCGCTAAATCATCCATAACTGCATCCCAGCGGTCCAAATGATTATAGACGAAGAAGCCGCGCATAATGCTGTCGGTGGCACGCAGGCGCGTGTAATTGGACAGCTTAAACGGATCATCACGTGTATATTCACTGATTGAGCCGCACAAAACTATGCGGGCATTCATGCGCAAGCGCTCCAAACAAGCCTCTAACGTTTCTCCGCCAACATTGTCGAAATAAAGATCGATCCCTTCAGGCCGCAGCGCGTCCAGCATTGCTCCAATATCATCCGATTTGTAGTCAATCGTGGCACTACATCCATGCTCCCGGATGAAATCGCATTTTTCCGGCCCACCCGCCATACCTATGACATCGCAGCCGGCGACATTTGCAGCCAACTGGCTGACCATGGAGCCAACCCCGCCTGCTGCGCCAGAGAGCACCATGCGGTCGCCTTCTTTGGGATTGCCGCAAGCGAAAAAACCAGCAAAAGCGGACAGTCCCGTCATACCAAGGACACCTGCGCCCAATGCCGCCGGAAGCCCGTTCTTTGGCATAGCGAAAAACTTTTCCTGTGCTGTCATTCGGCTGACTTTGTAGGTCTGCCAGCCAATCTGACCCTGCACGATTTGACCCTCTTGCCAGTCGGGATGACGGCTCTTGATGATTTGCGCGACACCGCGCCCATGGATCACATCTCCGATAGACAAGGGCGCGTCGCCGGTGCGGGCGGTCGCCTGCATATAGAAGCGCATCACCGGGGCAAGGCCCAAATAGAGCGTGCGAAGCAGCACCTCTCCCTCGCCCACATCGGGTATGTCTTCTGCATGAAAACCGAAGTCTTGTGGAGTTACATTGCCTTGAGGGCGGCGCGCGATCCGCCATTGATAGTTCGCGTCGTCATCCACCTGATACTCTGCATGCACGGCGAACGCATCAAGAGCATCCGCTTCGGCCATCAATCGCGGACCCGCAACAATTGGTTCACTTCAAAGAAATTGCCATCCAGATCCCAAAAGCTCGCACCGATCATATCCTTTTGCTTCCCATCAGCGCCCGTCACCGTCCATTCAAGCGGTTCGGCATGAATACGCGATCCAGCAGCTCTGGCCCGCTCAACAGCGGCACTTGTTCCCTTGGATTGGATAACAAATATCGGCGTACCAAATGGAATTTGTGTCGGAAGCTCACTAGGAATATCCTCGCGCACCGGATCGACCCATTGAAGTAATCCGATCATGCCAATCAAATCATCCTCTGCTTTCATTATTACCAGTCTAGTGGAATCGCCTTTCTTACCGGTAGCGAGCTGAGTGCCTGACAGGATAAAAGGCGTATCCATCCAACGAGACATGCCCAGCACATCTTCATACCAGCGCGCAGCCATTTCGGCATCGCGCACCATGACGGTGGTGCGCTTTATAACTTCGGTTGGGACCATGTCAGCCATTGAGAGCCTCCAAAATACTTGGCGCCTCAATCAGCAAGACCTGACAATCAGCGATATCCTGGCGCAGCTTTTTCACCTCAACATACTCTTCGCTGTTCCAAAAGCGCAGCGCTGCCTCCTTGTTGGTCCATTCGGAAATGACCATCGATGCAGCATCGCCAAACTCGCCTTCAAGCAGTTGTGCCCCTGGCCCTCGCAGCACATATTTGCCGCCAAATTGTGCAACCAGTTTTCCAGCAGCGGCTCCATAGCCTTTTATGAAGGCATCACGGTCATTGATCTTCGCTGTAACGATCATATAGGCAGGCATAGTGGTTCCTTTGAAAGGTTTGCAGAATTACCAGGCTTGGCCGCTTGTTTACTCGCGAGAGAGTTTCTCAACCCATTCCTCGATCGGTGGATCTTCGGCTTCCAAAGCTTCAAGTTCTTGCTGAAATCCACGCATCACACGTGCCACATAGGCGCGAGTGGCAAGCCCGCGTTCTTCGCCAGCTTTTCGGTCAGGCACATAGGTCTCGATATCTTCGCGCGAAATGGTGCCGGTTTCGTCAAGTAAGCGCTCTACCGTATCGCTGCGGTCGCGCAGAACGGAGACTTCTGCGACCAGCGCCATGACCACAGAATAAAGCCGGTCTACAGCGGCATCATCGAAATACTCAGGTCGCTTGCCTTTGGCCCGCTTTCCGGAAGCCGCGATCCAATCCAGCTCTTCGGTCATGCTGCCTCTGCCTGATCTTGCGCAGGCTTCCATGCACCATAGGCATTCCAAACGGCTGCCCTGCCAAAATCCTCTTCGTCATCATCAGGCGACGGAGGGAATATCTCAGGATCAACGACAGCACGTACACCGACAGTAAACTGGTCCTCGCGGGAAAATCCGGCATCCGCCATGACTTGTTTCAAGTCTTGTGCATGCATCGCGGTCCAAAATGGCTCATTATTGTTAAAGGCGTCCCAGTCGCGCATAAATTGCTCAAACAGGGGCATGCTATCGGAATATTGCGGCTGCTCTATATGGAAAATCAGCCCGCCAGGTGCCAGGACCCGGTTTGCCTCCTGCAGAAGTTTAGGCATGGCCTTGGAGGAGAGTTCATGCAGGAACATGGTGGTCTGCACCCAGTCAAATGATCCATCGTCCCAGCGAGACAAATCCTCGCCGCTGGCTTGAATAAATCGGATGTTTTTGACGCCCAATGCTGCCGCTCGCGCCGCTCCATAACGCAGAGACGCGCCCGCCGTATCGATCGCAATTACTTCAGCATTGGGATAGGCCTGCGCTAACGGCAAAGCGTTGTGACCAACCGTCGCGCCAATATCAAGGATCCGCTTCGGGCTCCAGTCAGGGCGCTCATTCTTGGCCCATTCGACGACGGCCTGCCCGCCGCCATCGTTCAGTCCGCCCAATGCGCCGCCAGTGGTTGCAAATATTCCAATGTCGTAGTTTGCCCCTGCGACCACATCCCCAGGCAATTCCTCGGTGTGATAGCCGCCGGGCTGGCAGTGAATATCAACCGCCTGCTGATACCATGGCTGTTCAACTTTTGGGTCAAGCTCTAGCTGACCCGAAGCGGCATTATAACTATCTGCCTTGCCCATAAGCTCTTCAAGTTGGCGCAGCACAATTTGCCGCCCAAAATGCTGGCGCATCTCCATTGAATTGCGTTTGAGAGCTGACCAATTGCGGTGCCAGCTCTCTTTATTCATCGCTTCGCGAATCTCACCTCGATGTGTTGGTTCGCGTCCGTGATCAGCTTTGAAAGCTGGCAATGCGCGTTTTTCATAAGCAAGCCTGTTTCCCTGCCCAATCCCGCCCGACAAAAACCGGTTGAAATGAGTGAGAAAATTAAATCTTGCGGCTTCATCATGCTTCACCTCAGGCATCATGTCATGCCTGGTAATAGCTGTGTATGGCGGAGGCAGATCGGTCACTAAATTGTCCCTTGCAAGTTGTCCGGACAAATTAGAGGTTTGTCGATGGGATTGTCAATCGCAATACGCTTGTTGGGGTGCTATCAGTCTAATCGCAACTAGTCTCCGATTTGCAAAACTCGCCCTTCCCCGACGATCTTCAGGCCATAAGGTTTTGCCACTCAGCCAGTGCGGCTGAGCGAGAGGTCTTTTAAGTTTCTCTGTCGATAATGTGGCACTGGTTGTCAAAGTGATTGTGGACGTTGGCGTGGAGTGAGGCGAACTTCTGTAAGGACTTCATCTGTCGAAATCGGAGCATCGCTCGCTCTCTTCGTCGAAACTGTAAGTGTGAATTCTCGACCCGGTTGTTCTTCCACCGCCCCATCTCACGGCGGTCGAGATTTCCTAGATCTCGCATCGCTGCAGGATAGGACTTGAGCCCATCGGTCACGATTTTCTCGGTCTGACCATGCCGCTTCAGCGCCTTCTTCAAGAACCGTAACGCCGCCTTCTTATCCCGTTTCTTGGTGACATAGCTCTCTAGAATTTCGCCCTCCTGGTCGACAGCCCGCCACAGGTAGTGCGTCTCGCCGTTGATCTTCACAAACACCTCATCGACGTGCCAACGCCAATTACGAAAGCCGCGCATTCTGCTAATCCGTTGGCGTTTAATATCTGCTGCGAACATCGGTCCAAATCTATTCCACCACATCCGAACCGTCTCGTGACAGATGTCGATGCCGCGCTCGGCCAGCAGGTCCTCTACGTTTCGGAGCGAAAGAGGAAAACGAACATACAACATTACGACCAAGCGGATTACTTCGGGCGAAGAGTTGAAATAGCGGAACGGATTTGCTGGTTTGCGAGGTCTGGGCATCGCTCTGCCCTACCCAACTACCGGCGATTTTCAATCAGGTGCATTTGCTTTGACAGTGCCGTAAGATACCATCGATTGGCTGCCTTCGGGTTTCCATCCGCCCAATTTGGTAGCAATGTCCATCAGCGCACATATCTCTCTCAGCTCGTCTCGGAAATTGTGCCTTAGCGAATGGAACACAGCATGTTTGTCCAGGCTGACGTGCTTTCTAATATGAGCCATCATGCTCTTCTGCGCTCTATTCATGGAACCATCCGCACTAAATGGAACTCCGTCGATCAGCAGGTCATCGTCGCCCTTCCCCTCTTTGAGTTTGCAGATACCCAGCTTTAGCAATTCTGGGTGGACTGGGACCATTCTACTGGTTTCAGCTGTCTTGAGCGAACGGACCTCATTAGGTTTCAGATCAAACACCCAGACGCCATCGACCTGTTTAAGATCACCAGCTTTCAGTCCTAAGGGTTCAGAAAAGCGAAAGCCATGCAGAAGGGAGCAGCGAACGGACCAGAACTTCCAATCCTCTTTCTCCTCTGCGTTAGGCGCAGTTGATGCCAATAGTCTACGCAGCTCATCCTCCGTCATCGGCCTGCGCGCATGCAGCTTTGATATAGCGGGCCCATCAATACCGATTGCTGGATTTCGCTCGATATATTCTTCTTGAACAAGCCATTTGAAAAGGGACTTAGCCGCATCCATGTATAGCTTGACACTCTTGGGTGATAGCGATGGGCCTTTAGTCTTCGACGCAGCTTCTATCGCTTGACTAGCTGACATACCTGCAAATCGCTGTTTCGCGTTCGCGGGCAGCTTCGCTAGCTGCTCCACATATGTGCGGATGTCGGCGCGCGAAATACCGGTCACAGACCTGTCTGCACCAAGTAATTCAGCCAGCACCAACAATTTCGCTTCGTTTGACCGTTTGGTTTTTTCGGTATTATTCTGTCGTGCTGGTGCAGACATAAAATCTGCGATCGCTTCTGACAAAGAAGGGCCTGATCCTTCATCCTCTTCCCCGATCAGAGGAAAAGCAGGATTTATCCCGGCTACTGGTTTGCCAGCCAGTTGCATCGACCTGCGCTGCAAATGTTCTAACATTGCGGCCTGTATAGCTTCAAAAAACCGAAATCGATCTAAGTCTGCTCTGGGCGAAACACCTTGGCTTTGTGCAAAACTGTACGCCATATCTTGCAAGACTGGGTCTTCAGCAGCGGCCCGATGACCAAAGTGGCTAGCCTCCTCATCAATTGCCTTATGCAGCTCTGCTTGCTCCGTCTCATCGAAGGGAAAAGCACTTTGGCTTTGTTCCATTTCCCTCAGGAACTTCGTAGCCAGATTGGCTATTTCAATATCAGTGAGCGGCTGGACCGAGCCGCTACCAGTTTCGGGCTCTGCTAGTTGAAATCGTTGCTCCAAAGCAGCACGCTCGAACCATCCTCGGCGGCAAGCTTCTTTTTAAGACACATCGCCGATGGATTTAACAATCTCAGATTTCTATATTTTACGTTTAGCGCGCTTGGGAACTCTGACACGAATTTCCTAGCTATTGCCCCGCTGGCGAAGCCCAGGCGGTCTAGACATCTCTCTGCCTTGTGTAGCATCTTTGTGTATCAATCTCATAGAAAATGCCCTTGTTAATCAAGAGTATTACAGGAAACAGCCATTCTTGAAAAGGGTGGCGGAGAGACAGGGA
>CALFEA010000025.1 GCA_937950385.1 uncultured Altererythrobacter sp.
ACCACGACGCCGCCGCCAATTGCTGCTCCGGTTAGAACGCCGCGGCGGGTAATGCCCATAACCTAGCCCGCATTCCCATTGTTCAGCCGGTCCAGCCAGTCAGACACTTTCTGTGCGACAGCTTTGAAGGGTGCGGCCTCCTCGCCATCACTGGCGGCTGGCGGTATGCCTGCATCCCCCGCCTCACGAACATTCAGGCTCAGCGGGATACGGCCCAGAAACGGCAGTTCGATTGTATCGGCCAGCTTTTCAAAGCCGCCTTTGCCAAATGGGTCGGACACTTCGCCGCAATGGGGGCAGGAATAACCCGCCATATTCTCCACCAGCCCAATGATCGGGACATCGCCTTGCTCAAACATTTGCCCGGCGCGCGCGGCATCAATCAGCGCGAGATCTTGCGGTGTGGAGACCAGCACCGCCCCATCGGGTTTGTGTTTGGACAACATAGAAATTTGAACATCGCCTGTGCCGGGCGGCAAATCAATCAAAAGAAGCTCCACATCCCCCCATTCTGCGTCGACCAGCTGCAGCATCGCATTGCCCGCCATCGGCCCGCGCCATGCTAGGGCTTGCGCAGGCTTGACCAGAAAACCCATGGAAAGCACCGGCACGCCGAAGGCAGATGGCACGGGAATCATTTTCTCGCCCGCCGCTTCGGGCTTTTTGCCTTCTAATCCCAGCATCTTAGGCTGAGAGGGGCCGTAAACATCGGCATCGACAATCCCGACCTTATGACCCATCCTTTGCAGCGCAATCGCCAGATTGACGGTGAGGGTGGATTTGCCAACGCCCCCTTTGCCAGAGCCGACCGCAATAATCCGGCGCTGGATTTTATCGGCCATCATGGCAACGCGGACTTCCTCCACGCCATCTTGAGTGCCCAGAATATCGCTGATCGCCGCTTCCATATCTGCGCGCTGTTTCGCTGTGAGCCCGCTGGCCTCCAGCACGACAACGGCGCGCGCGCCCACCATGCGAGCCGATTTCACCCGCTCTGCGATTGAGCCGGGAAGGGCGGCAATAAGTTGCTCTTGATCCATAAAAATGCCCTCTCACAACATTTTCGCCTGCGCTACCCCTGTTTTTCGCCGGAGAGGTTCCTATAAGGTAGATATGCACATGTTGGATGGTTTCAAAAAATCGCTCGGACTGGCCATGGCCGGTAAGAAAAACCCCTGGGGAACAGGAGGCGGCTCTGATGATGGTTCTGGCGGCGGGTCCGGCGGCGGCGACAAGGGCTCTGATGGCCCGCGCAATCCGTGGCTGCCGGGCGGTGATAAAGATCGTCGTAGCGCCAATATTGAAGATATTTTCAAGAACCGGGGCCCAGAAGGCCCGCGCCGCAGCGGCGGCGGAGGCGGTTCGAACTTTAAATTGCCCGAACGCGGCGGCGGCAAAAGCTGGTGGCCGGTTATTGCCTTTGTGGTTTTGGGCGTGTGGGTCCTTTCCAGCTCATTCCACGTGATCGGCGCGAAAGAACGCGGGGTTGTTACCTTTATGGGCAAATATTGGAGCACGATGGAGCCGGGCTTTAACATGTCGCTGCCCTATCCGTTGCAATCGGTGGATGTGGAGCCGGTCAGTACGATCCGGATTGAGACAATCCCTGAAGGCAATGCTGAAAAGCTGATCCTGACCGGCGATCAAAACCTTGTGAATGTGTCCTACCTTATTCGCTGGAACATCAAGGATTTGAAAAACTACAAATTCCAACTAGCCCAGCCAGACAACACTATTCGCGAAGTCGCCGAGGCCGCTATGCGGGCAGCGGTAGCGGAAAAAACCTTGGATGAGACATTCTCTGGCCAGGGCCGCGCTGCAATCCAATTGGAAGTGCGCGAACGCATGCAAGCCCTGCTTGATGCTTACCGCTCCGGCGTTGCTGTCCAAGGTGTTGAGATCAACAAGGCGGAACCGCCTGCCGAGGTCAATGAGGCGTTTAAAGATGTCTCCGTTGCCGAGCAGGATGCCAATGCTGCGGTCAACCGTGCGCGCGGCTTTGCGCGTCAACGGATTGAGCGCGCAGAAGGTGAAGCGGGCGCATTTGACCGCGTTTATGAAGAATATCGTCAGGCCCCAACGGTTACGCGCCGCCGGCTCTATTATGAGACCATGGAACGCGTGCTGAGCCAGACCGACAAAACCATTGTCGAAGGCGATGGGGTAACACCTTATCTGCCACTCAATGAAGTTCGCAAACGGACACAACCAGCGCCAGCCGCACCAGCAGAAGGAGGACAGTAAGATGAACTCACTTTGGCAAAATTATAAATCAGCGGTTATCGCCATTGGCGTGGTTTTGGTTGCTTTGGCCATGAGTACGGTTGTGGTTCCAGAAACCCATCAAGCCGTGGTGATCCGAACTGGTGAGCCTGTGCGCGTGATTAACCGGTTTGAACCCAATGTCGCCTTTGGCGATACCGGCGCGGGGATTTCATTCCGCATTCCGATCCTTGAAACCGTGCAAATGGTCGATAAGCGGGTGCTCAATCTGACTATGGAGAACGAGCAAGTTCTCTCCAACGATCAGCAACGTTTGCAGGTCGATGCCTACGCCCGTTTCCGCATCATTGACCCTGTGAAAATGGTCGAGAATGCTGGCAGCAGCCAAGGCGTGAGCGATCAGCTTGAACCGATTTTGAACTCGGTCTTGCGTCAAGAATTGGGCCGCCGGACATTCCAAGCCATGCTGACAGCTGAACGCGGCAATGCGATGAAGTCGATTACCGCCAATCTTGATAAAGAAGCGCGGCAATATGGCGCGCAAGTGATTGATGTGCGAGTAAAACGCACCGATTTGCCTGAGGGCACGCCGCTTGCTTCCGCATATAACCGTATGCGCACTGATCGTGAGCGCGAGGCGCTAACCATCCGCGCGCAAGGCAATCGGAACGCGCGGATTATTCGCGCAGATGCGGATGCGGAAGCTGCGCGGATCTTCGCCAACAGCTTTGGCAAAGACCCCGAATTTTACGATTTCTACCGCGCCATGGAAAGCTATGATGCAACCTTTGCAAAGGGTAAGGATAAAGGCGAAACCAGCATGATCTTGTCAGAGGATAATGATTATCTGCGCCAATTTCGCGGCGGACGCTAAGTTTCGGGTAACAATCTGAGGCTAGCCGACGAATGACATATAGAACCCGTCAAGGGCCGTGTTTGACGCAGCTATAATCAGGTCTGTTCAATTGCGGTTAAGTGCATCTAGCCTCAAAATGGATGTGTTAGAAAAGACGCGGGCGCAGTTTGAGCGCTATGTAAGAAGTTTGAGAAGGAATGAGAGGACGTGAAGCCAGTGCGTTACGTTTATGGATTGAGCACAGCATTGCTGATCGGCGGTGCTACAGTATCTTTGGTCACAGGCCATCCAGCCGGGGCCCAGACCGCCCAAAATGATAGCAGCGAAATGCGCTCTGTCGTGCCGCGAGCCGGCGCGCCGGAAAGCTTTGCCGACCTTACCGCCCAATTGCAGCCAGCGGTGGTGAATATCGCCACTCGCCAGCGCGTCGAAGTGCAGAGCAACCCGTTTGCCGGCACCCCGTTTGGCAATATGTTCCAAAATCGCCGGCGCGGACGCGGCAACAGCACCCCGCAAACGCGCGAGGCACAATCGCTGGGCTCAGGCTTTATCATTTCTGCCGATGGCTTTGTCGTGACGAATAATCACGTCGTTTCGCCTCCCGGCAATCGCTCCACTTTGGAAGAAATTACCGTCACAATGCCTGACGGGAATGAGTATGAGGCCGAATTGGTCGGCGCGGATGCGGCCTCTGATTTGGCGGTCCTCAAAATCAAAAGCGATAAGAGCTTCCCCTTCGTCAAATTTGGCGATTCTGCCGAGGCTCGCCCAGGCGACTGGGTCATGGCCATCGGCAATCCGTTCGGCCTTGGCGGTACGGTAACCTCTGGCATTGTCTCAGCGGTCTACCGGAACACAGGTTCAGGCAGCGCTTATGACCGATATATTCAAACCGATGCCAGCATTAACCGCGGCAATTCGGGCGGGCCTTTGTTCGATATGCAAGGCAATGTGATCGGCATCAATAATGCCATTTTCTCGCCATCGGGCGGCAGCGTGGGGATCGGCTTTGCCATCCCTTCTGAAATCGCAGCGCCGATTGTCGACAAGCTGAAAGTGGGCGCAGAGATTGAGCGCGGCTTCCTTGGCGTGGGCATTGATAAGGTCGATGATGATTTGGCCGATTCGCTTGGCCTACCGCGCAATCGCGGTGAGATTATTCAGGCCGTTCAAGATGATGGTGCAGCGGCAAAAGCTGGACTGAAACCCGGCGACATTGTCACCAAAATCGATGGCAAGCTGGTTACCAATGACCAAACTTTGTCATTCCTGGTTGCGAATATCGCCCCAGGTACGAAAATTCCGATTGAGCTTTTGCGCGATGGGAAGCCCAAGACGGTCAATGCGACTGTTGGCAAACGCCCGACCGAAGATGAACTGCGTCAGCAGCAAATGTTCGACCCAGACGCAGAGCCAGAAACACCGCCAGAAGATACTGACGGTCCGGTTGCTGAAAAATTGGGACTACAAACGCGCGAATTGACCCCGCAGATCATCGATCAATTGGGCGCTGATGCGGATACGTCGGGCCTTGTGGTCACGGGCGTCAATCCCAATTCCGATGCGGCTCGCAAGGGCCTGCGCCGCGGGGATATCATCCGTACCGCAAATTATAAGCGGGTTTCAGGACTGAGTGATTTGGAAAAAGCGATCACCGATGCCGAAGGTGCTGGGCGTGAGGCCGTTTTGCTGCGGATCCAGCGACGCGGACAGCCCGCACGCTATATTGCGGTGCGGATGCGCTAAGCGGGCGCAATTGAACTTAACAAATAAAGGGGCGCTGGAGGGAAACCTTCGGCGCCTTTTGCATGTGCGATAAAGCCGCGACGGGATCACTGCGCGCCATTGTCAGCGTCTTGTTCCATGCCCCCTCAAGCAAAATACCTCTTGCGGCATACGCATAGCATTCGGCGCGCGCTAATTCGGAGCGGGTGCTGGGGCAGGCGCTGGAAGGGGAGCGGGCGCTGGCGGATTATCGGGCGGTAAAGGCCGGCCAATGGCTTGTTCCAAAAAGTCATCATCCGCTGCCTGATCTTCTTCTGGAATGCTCGGCGCGTTGGGCCGGACCACTTGGACAGGCGCGGGCGCAGCAGGCTCCTCTGACGGGTCTTGGCTAAACTCACTATCGCGCCGACCCGCTTGACCCGGCTCGATCAGATTGCCTTGCTCATCAATGTAATAATAATCGTCTGGATCATCAAAATTGCTGTCTTGATCGGACTCGCGCTGCCATTCGGGGCGCTCGATGTCGGTAATGAATTCCTCAACCGGCCGGTCTTTTACAGCATAGCGCATATAGGCGGCAAAGGCGCGCGCAGGCGAGCGTCCACCTTGCAAGCCGGAGACCTTTTTATTGTCATCGCGGCCCATCCAAACGCCGGTTGTAATGCCCGATGAAAAGCCGACGAAATAGCCATCCTTATTGGAGCTGGTCGTGCCCGTTTTGCCTGCGACAGGCCGGCCGATTTGCGCCGCTTTCCCTGTTCCTGACTTCACCGCTGTTTCCAGCAAGTCGGTGATGCCGGCGGCGACATAGTCGGGCAGCACATCTTTCGGAGGTGTTTCCTTGTGCTGGTAGATTGTCTCGCCGCTGGCGGTCACAACCTTGGTGATGCCGTAAGGCTCAATCGATTTGCCGCGCGCGGACACTGTGCCAAAGGCGCGGGTCATTTCAATCAAGCGCACTTCATTGCTGCCCAATGTCATTGAAGGAACGGCGCTGATCGCAGAGGTTACGCCCAAGCGCCGCGCCATGGAGGCGACAGAGCCGAGCCCTACATCAGCGCCCAATTGCGCCGCGACCGTATTGACCGAGAAGGAAAAGGCTGTGCGCAGCGACATTTCGCCGGAATACCGCCCGCTGGAATTGCGCGGGCTCCATCCATCGATCGTGATTTTCTTATCTTCAACCTTGTCCTCTGGCCGGTAACCAGCCTCAAGCGCAGCGAGATAGACGAACAATTTGAACGAGGAACCAGGCTGCCGCATGGCCTGCGTCGCGCGGTTGAAATTGGTCTCAACATAATCCGTGCCGCCCACCAGCGCGAGGATAGCACCGTCGCGGTCCATGCTGACCAAAGCGCCTTGTGCGCCGCCTGGAGTATTGGCTTGGATCGAGGCGGTAGCCGCGCGCTGCATTCCGGTGTCCAAAGTGGTCCAAACCTCAATCGGTTCAAATGTTTCAGGCAACAGCAGATCAAGCTGGGGCAGGGCCCAATCGGTGAAATAGCGTACGGAATTCTGCCCGCGCTCTTTCTTCAGCTTGACTGCATCGACATTCACGCTGGCCTGTTCCTGCGTGATATAGCCTTGTTCGCGCATGAGGCGCAGAACCACTTTGGCGCGGTTCACGGCGGCATCAACATCGGCTGTGGGCGAATAGCGCGAGGGGGCCTTTACCAAGCCGGCGATGATGGAGGCTTCGGCGACGTTTAATTCGGTTGCGGGATGGCTGAAGAATTTACGGCTGGCGCTATCAATGCCGTAAGCACCGCCGCCGAAATAGACTTTATTGAGGTAAAGCTCGAGGATTTGCTCTTTCGAAAACTTCCATTCCAGCGCCATCGCCAAAACCGCCTCGCGGGCCTTGCGGTCGAGCGTGCGATTGTTGTTGAGAAAGACATTGCGCGCCAATTGCTGAGTTATTGTCGATGTGCCGCCCAATCGTGAACGGGCGCCGGTAACGCCCTCGATGATCGCGCCTGTTAACCGGATCGGATCAATGCCGAAATGTGAATGAAAGCGGCGATCCTCCACCGCAATCATCGCATTGGTCATGTTTTCAGGGATGTCATCATGGCTGAGCCATTCGCCAAAACTGGGCCCAATCTCGACAATTTCACTGCCATCGCGCGCGCGCACAACGATGGTTTGGGCGTTTTGCGTGGCTTTCAAATCTTGGAAATTGGGGATGGATTGGGCCGCAAAACCAACCGACACAGCCACAAATAACAGCCCGATCAGGGTTAGTGCTGTGCCCCAAAAAAACAGGCGTTTGAACCAGCGCCAAAAAGCGGAAGGTTGTTTCGCGGATTTTGAGCTCTTGCCAGAACCTCGGCGTCCGCCGCCGCCTCCGCCTTTGCCAAAACCACCGCCAGAGCCGCGGCCACCATTATTGGCAGCAGCCTTGCGGCGACTGCCACGTTTGCCCGCCGCATCGGCGCGCATCTTGGCTCCACGTTTTGAACTCACCGCGCTGCTATATCCCTAAATCTGCAGGCATGCCCACCTTTATGCATCTGTCTGAACACAGAAAACTGTAATGCTGCATGAACGATACGGGGCAGCAGGGCCGGTTATGCGCGGGCAAATGCACCAGGAATGGCGCTATTCCTTTGCTTCAAAGTCGAGCGAGGCGGAGTTGATGCAATACCGCAATCCGCCTTGATCGGGCGGACCATCGGGGAAAACATGGCCCAAATGGCCATCACATTTTGCGCATGTCACCTCGGTGCGGATCATGCCATGCGACACATCGCGGTGTTCAGCCACGGTTTCGCTGTCTGCTGGTTTTGTAAAAGCGGGCCAGCCGCAACCAGAATTGTACTTCGCATCGCTGGTAAACAGCTGCGTCCCGCAGCCCGCGCAGAAATATTCGCCCGCGTCATAATGCTTGTCATATTCGCCGGTGAAGGGGCGCTCTGTGCCGGCCTCGCGCAGGACGTGATATTGTTCTGGCGTCAGCTTCTCGCGCCATTCAGCATCAGTGATGGTTTTGGGATCATCGGTCATGAAAACACCTCATTGTTGAGTGCTAATATCGGGCTGCCACGGGCAGACTGCAAGGGCGACTGCCCGCCCGCAGCGATGCGATCTGTGATCGCGTGAGCGAGGATATTGCATGCCGGAAGGCGTGCGGAACCCAAAAATGCTTCAACCATCCAATTTTGCATAATGCGCGGGCGGCTGAATGCCGTCCATACGTTCCGACAATAAAGGGCGAAAGCTGGGGCGGCTTTTGAAGGCTGAATACCAGCCATGCGTTTGTTCATGCCCCGCCCAATCAATCCCGCCAAGATAATCGGCGACGGAAATTTGGGACGCTGCGGCCAAATCAGCAAGGCTCATGCTGGACCCGGCTAGCCATGGGCGATTGTCAATCAGCCAATCCATATAATCGAGATGCCCGTGTGCCATTTTCATCGCTCGGCGCAGCATTCTACTGTCAGGTGGTTGGCGCAGCATGCGGCTGTCGGGCGGTTGGCGCAACACAATCCGCTTTTTCATCCGCTCCATCAGCAGCGGGGCGGTCACATCATTGTAGAAATTTTCGTCAAACAGCGCTGTCAGGCGGCGGATTTCTGCGCGGTTCACCGCTGTGCCATTGATCATTGGCGCGTGTTGCACAGTCTCTTCGAAATATTCCGCAATCGCGCGGCTATCGGCCAGCACCAGCTCATTTTGCGCATCGACAACCACCGGCGTGCGGCCAGCG
>CALFEA010000026.1 GCA_937950385.1 uncultured Altererythrobacter sp.
TTGTCGAACCGCGCCTGTTTCAATTCCGCGGTCTGGGACTCTATCGCTATCGCGGCGGCCCTTGGGAGAAGGTGAGTGAATATGTTTTTCGCGGGCGGGGCTGAGGGTTTTAGGTCGCTCTTGTCGGCTTTTCTTTGCGACTTTTTGCGCAAGCCAACAACAGGGTGTTGACCGCAGGCCAAGCGCGCCCTAAATGCGCCGCCTGCTTGACGTAAAAATCCCTTGCGGGAGACGTCGCAGTCGCATGGTATGGCGGAGTAGCTCAGCTGGTTAGAGCAGCGGAATCATAATCCGCGTGTCGGGGGTTCAAGTCCCTCCTCCGCTACCAATCTTCTCAAAAATCGTGACGCTCCGTCGATGTCCACCTCTAGTGGATATCCGCTCAATATTGTCACTTCACTGAATCCCTAAGAGCATTGATTGTGCAAAGATAAATGCTGAATTCAGTAGATTGAGTGAAATGAATGTCATGTCTATTGAAGTTGGGTAAAATATTTGATTGTTGTTCGTAGAATTGTAGAATTTGCTTAATTCGATAAGTAAAAATACCAATTGTTCTGTAAAAATCTACATTGATAGACTGTTGATGTGGTGGAGTTGCGTTTAAGGGTATTTGCTCATTGCTAGGATTCGAAATGAGTAGAGTTGACCAGACTGCGCTTGATGCATGCGACAGTGAGCCAATCCACATTCCCGGTGCGACGCAGGGTTTCGGCTGTCTCATTGCCTTTGAAAAGGGGATGGGGCGTATAACGGCCATTTCAGCGAACTGCCTCGATTTCCTTGGCAACAGTCCCATGGACTATTTGAATAAACCCATCATGGATATGTTCGACAAGAACATGTTGCACAATTTGGGCAACAAACTTGGCTATTCCACGATCGCCACCAGAAGGGAGTTTTTTGGCACAGTTTCGCAAGAGGCTGACGGTGTTCAAGGGCAGGAATTCGATGCCTTTGCGCATGCTGGTAAGAAATTCGACTATATTGAGATTGTTGCAAAGGCTGAGCCCAATCTTAGCCTGCAGGCGCGCATTGCGATGCTCAGTAAGGGGCTGCAAGAGCCTTCTTCGCTTAGCCGAATTATGGAGCAGGCAACGTCACAAGTTAAGCAGATTACAAAAAGCGATAGGGTCATGTTCTATCGCTTTTTGCCCGATGACAGCGGAGAAGTTGTTGCGGAAGAATGTGATAAACATATGGAGCCCTATCTTGGGCTGCGGTTCCCAGCTTGGGACATACCGAAACAGGCGCGCGAGCTCTACGCATCGACACCCATCAGAACGATCTCTGATGTCAACGAAGCCCAAGTGCCGCTAATTATTGCGTCTGGCTTTTCGGCAAGTGATTTTGACCTTTCCGCCGCTGCGCTTCGAGCGACCTCACCCATCCATTGTGAGTATCTCAGCAATATGGGTGTCGCATCGACCATGACCGTTCCCATTGTGATTGAGGGGCGGTTATGGGGCGTTATTTCATGTCACAATGAAAGCGCGCGTACACCGGAAATGGCCGTCTTGGATGCGGCTGAGATAGTCGGTTATGTAACATCCTATGCGATCGCTCAGTCTTTGCAGATGTCTAGCGCTCAACTGCGTTTGGGCCTTACGGATATCACGAATGGCTTCATCGCTCTTCAAACCCAAAACCAAACACCCAAAGAATTTTTGGAAGGGCTTGTTCAGGTTGGCCAAGAATATTTGAATTTTGATGGTGTGGGCATTTTAATCGGCGATGAGTGGACATTTTCAGGGAGCGCGCCTGGCAAAATTGATCCCGAACGTTTGGTCTCGTTTAATGCTGACCTTGTTTCAAAAGCGGGACAATCCTTATCGCAAATTGCCTTTTCGAATGACGCGGCTGAAGTGTTGAGTGATTGGGGCGGCGCCCAGCTTACAGGCTTTCTCGATATTCCCATTTCCAATAGCCCCAATACGCGCTGCATATTCTTTAGAAAATCTGTGAGCACGCAGATCACTTGGGCAGGTTCACCTCAAAAGGACATTCAAGAAGAGCAATCGACGCCGCGGATCTCGCCAAGAAAATCCTTCAAAAAGTATATTGATGAGCATGGAAACCGAAGTGAGGAATGGATTGCTTCTGACATTCAATTTGCGCTTGCGCTCCAAAGCGAGTGTGCTTCCAGTCAAAGTGCAGCGCGCACGATCATGCAGCAAAAGGATCGGCTGCGCATTCTAGCTGATTAGCTCAACCACAGGGTTAAGAACATACTGGCGCTTGTGAAGTCACTTTCTAGCCAAGCGCGTGAGAATGCTCTTTCCTCAGATGACTACGCAGGACGTCTTGAGCAGCGCCTCGTCTCACTTGCGGCCTCACACGATATGCTCACAGCGGCTGACTTTGATGGAGTTGCGCTCCATGATTTAATTGCGATGGAGCTTTCTCCCTATCTAACGCAAGAACAGTGCGAGCAGGCCATGCAAGGGCCCCCGCTTGCGCTTTTGGCCGACACTGTTCCGATGACAACTTTGCTGATCCATGAGCTGGCATCAAATGCTGCCAAATATGGCGCTCTGTCGCAGCCAGGTGGTAGTGTCAGTGTTGATTGGTCGATCAAGGGTGATGATCTTGAGATCCGCTGGACTGAAACAGGTGGGCCAAAGGTAAAGCCTCCATCGCGAGTGGGTTTCGGCATGAAATTGCTGCGCGATGCAATACCGTTTGAATTTGGCGGGAAAGCCGATCTCGACTTTGCAGAAAATGGGCTTAGGGCGACGTACACAATCCCGATGAGCAGCTTTGGGCAAGCCACTTTCGGCCAAGGTGGTTCAGAAGAATTGTCGATAGAGAACAAGGCGGATCAAAATCCGCATTCTCCTAACAAGCCATTGGCTGCGCTGATCGTTGAAGACAGCTACCTCTTAGCGGCAGAGCATTCCAGTCTGCTTGAGGATGCCGGATTTGCAAATGTCGAGCTTGCTTCGAATGTGCAGTCCGTCCTTGGCTCGATCGAAAAAAACAGCTTCGACTTCGCCTTGCTTGATATCAATTTGCGCACTGAGATGAGCTTTGAAGTTGCCAATGTCCTTGCCCAGGCTGGCGTGAAATTTGCTTTCGTCACTGGCTATTCAAGCGAGGCGACCATACCAACTTCATTTTCCGAGATCCCAGTCTTGTCCAAGCCTCTTAAGCACTCCAGCCTTTCTTCGCTCTTGAAAGAATTTGGCTTGAAAAAGAGCAGTGCTGTGACTGCCTTGTCGTGAGCGTAGCATTGCCAATTTTAACGTATGGGCGAGGCGAGAAGTGAAGCAGAGTTTTGAAACACCGGTACTGCGTGATGAATTGCGCCGGTCAACTCGGCAAATATACGACGTGCTTGATGCAGATTTGGGGCCATTGGCATTGGGAACACTTCCGCAGTTTGGGCAATTCTTGCAGGTCCAATATGCCGCGCGCTTAAGTGC